>JAKMEU010000004.1 GCA_022425845.1 Luminiphilus sp.
TGTCCACCTGACCAATTTGGTAGTAAACGTCATAGCTCCAGCTCTCTGCGAGGTCGCCCTTGGCGCCGATCTGAAACTGGAACGAGTTGAACTTAGAGTCGGCAACACGCGGACCGACCTCAAGCAAACGACGTCGTACCAATGCAGACGCGGTGTCATCGATGCCGTCGCCGTCGGAGTCAACTCCGGTACCGATCGCGTCAGAGAGTACCTGCTGCGACTCCGGCGTCAGGAAGGGGCTGCCGTCCAATGTAAACTCTGAAACCTGAAAGATTGGCGTTGGTGCCAACTGCTGGGGCACCTCACTGGCGGTGTACAGCGCTCTGCTGTAGACCTCAATGTTTTCGCTGATCTCGAAAGAAGCGAGCGCAGTGGCCTGGTAGCGCGTTTGGGGCAACTGGATATAGTTAACCGGAGCGTAGTTGTAGAAGTCGTTGACATCACCGGTTCGGAACGGGCGTACGCTACCGTCAGGGTCGAAGGTGACACCAAAAGAATCGGAGTAACCTCCGAAACCGCCGGCAAAGATGGACGTGCCCGGGATACCAGACGAACCACCATCAATCAGCGTGGGGTTGCCGTTGGCATCGACGTCGTCAAACTGAGCGAAAGTCGAGAAATCCCGGTCGCCCTGGAACAGGTCTTCACGGTCAGTCCATTGCAAGTTAAGCACCGCATTACCGCGATCACCACCGAAGTTACCACCGATGGTCAGGTCTATGGTGCTCAGGCCAGCATCACCCTCTTCGGTGAACTCGGTGCTGGCGTTGAGCTCGACGCCCTCAAAGTCATCCCGAAGGATAAAGTTGACAACACCTGCAACCGCGTCACTACCGTAGACAGCTGATGCGCCACCCGTAAGTACTTCGACGCTCTTAACCAGCGAGGCTGGGATGGAGTTGATGTCAACAATACCCGCTGATGAAGTTGGGGTAACACGCTTTCCGTCGATCAGAACCAACGTCCGGTTGGCACCCAAGCCACGCAGATCCACAGTGGCTGTACCGTTTCCGGGGTTGTTAGACGTTCGGTCCAAGCCCGGGACGGTCTGAGGCAGGCTGTTCAGCAGGGCTTCCGTGTTAATCGTGTTGGTTAGCACGAATTGTTCCCTGTCAACCGTAGCCACGGGGCTGTTGCTGACAAAATCCTGTTTCGCAATTCGCGACCCAGTAACGATTACCTCTTCTACCTCGTCATCAGCCGCATCGTCCTGCGCCAGTGCCAAAGAAGGCACCATGACGCCGGCCAAAGCCACGGACACGGCAAAACTCAGCGGATTTCTAAATAAGGGCTTCATGCAAACCTCTCGAGTGGTGTCATATAAGTTTAGGAACTGCCCGCAAACTGTAATCGAATCTCTACGGTTCGTATCAGGGAGTGGCCGACAATGACAACATCGTGGCGGCAGACAAGCCCACAGTCAACCAAAAGGCCTGATCAGGAAATGTAATTATTACCGCGCGGGGAACTCTAATCAGCCGCCGCCGCGGCGCTTTTGGCATACTATTCAGCCTTGGAAACCGGTGCGACAGCTACGGAAACCCCCGTGCTGAGCACCGTCATTCGCCAAAGGCCCAGCAACCCGCGACGAAAACTCACCCGGGGATCATCACCAAAGTATCGATATACCTTGTCGTTTCTCTGACGCCAAACCTCGCCGTTATCTAGTTTGAACAGGGTTTTGCCGCTCCAGCCGACAAAGCCGCCCGTCACGGAGGCCTCAAACGGCTCTTGCGCTGACGCCTCATCCTCAGTGTCCGAGGCCTTGGCCGCTGCCAGCTCTTCAGCAACCCGACGCTCTACCTCAGCCTCGATCGCTTGTTCCTGCGCAGCCGCATCTGCAGCCTCGGTTGCGACGACTGCAGCGCCTGCCGCCTCCACGGGCAGCACGCTATCCGGCGAAGATCCCAGTTCGAAGCGCTTCCTCAGCCAGGCATCGAGGAACTCCTGCTGGCTGGGGGACAGATCACCAAGGCCGGCCGCCGCACGCTCCTCGACGGTCATCTCGGCTGCGAGACCCTGAAACGGATCGACGGGCGCCTGCGCCTGTGCGAACAGGGGGAGTGTGCAAAACACCATGCTGACGATAAACCGTGACATATTGGAGCCTCCTTGGTGGTGCTGATCGCATCGGTCACCCCGGGACGCTCTAAGGTAGCTTGTTCCCGTGGGGGTTGCTACACCGACAAGCACCGGTCAAATAACACGCGACGCACGCCGCGCCTCGAGCCGGACTTTAAACCAGTTTGAGCTCCCCGTGTGGTGCGCCGTCGGCCGACCGTAACCGGCCATGGGCTTTTTGCCCATGCCAGTGCATTATTATCGGCCCACGCGCATTGGATCGATAAATGGCCACTTTACCCACAGCCATGGCAGACGCCCTGCTGCACCGGCTGGGACCCGCTGGATTTCCCACCGAGCCGGACGCATTGGAGAATTTCGGTCGGGATTGGACGCGTTTTACAGCGCCCGCGCCTGCAGGGGTCGCCCTGCCCGCCTCAGTTGAAGATGTAAAGGCCATTATCCAGCTGGCCCGGGATCACGGCATTGCGATTGTCCCTTCCGGGGGCCGCACGGGACTCAGTGGTGGGGCGATGGCGGCCGACGGTGAGTTGGTGCTGTCCCTGGCGAGGATGAACAAAATTCTCCATGTCGATCCGGTTAACCGCAGTCTCACCTGCGAAGCCGGCGCTGTAACGGCGGCCATTCAGGCAGCTGCCAGCGAACAAGGCCTTATGTACCCGGTAGACTTTGCGTCCAGCGGATCCAGCCAGATTGGCGGCAACATCGCCACCAACGCCGGTGGCATTCAGGTCATTCGTTACGGCATGACCCGAAACTGGGTCACCGGATTAAAAGTGGTGACGGGAACCTCTGAGCTACTCGATCTCAACCGCGGCCTGGTTAAAAACAATACGGGATTGGATTTGCGCCATTTAATGATTGGTTCCGAGGGGATCCTGGGCATCGTTGTGGAGGCCACGCTGGCGCTGACCAAGCCGCCGGCGAACCCCAGGGTGATGGTGATTGGCGTACCCTCCATGAGCGCGATCATGGCCATCCTTGAGCATTGCCAGGCCGAGCTCCCTGTACTGGCCTTTGAATTTTTCTCGGACCTTGCCCTGGACAAGGTAATTGCCCAACACGGCCTGCCGCAGCCACTCCAGGACCGCTATCCGTTTTATGCCCTGGTTGAATTCGAGGAGGCATCGGCAGATACCGATATTCAGTTAGCTCAGCTGATTGAGAGATGCATGGCCGCCGGCTGGGTAGAGGACGCGGTGCTCAGCCACAATGAGAGCCAGCGGCGGGCGCTGTGGCGACTGCGGGAGGATATCTCGGAGACCATCGCGCGCTGGACCCCCTATAAAAATGATATTTCAACGACCGTAAGCAACGTGCCCTTATTGCTGGAGCGGGTCGAGTCACTCGTTGCAACACACTATGCTGATCTCGAGGTGGTTTGGTACGGACACATTGGCGACGGCAACCTGCATCTCAATATCCTGAAACCCGAGGACATTTCAGTCAGCGCCTTTCAGGACCGTTGCAAATCGGTCAGCGAACAGCTGTTTACCCTGCTGGAGGATCTCGGCGGATCCATTTCCGCGGAGCATGGTGTGGGCCTGTTAAAAAAAGACTTTCTACGTTTTAGCCGCAGCGAGCAGGAAATAGCGCTGATGCGGGGCATCAAACGGCAGTTTGATCCCGACGGCATCCTGAACCCGGGCAAAGTATTTGATCCAATGTAGGCTGCGTCGAGCAAACAGCGCGAAGAGGGCTACCCCGGGGTTAACACCTCAACACCATGGGCCGTGCCCAGCAGTACACAATCGGCGGGCCTGCGGGCAAACAGTCCGTTACAAACCACGCCCGTAATCTGGTTTATCTGGCCTTCCAGCGCCAGTGCATTGTCGATGGAGAGGCCGTGCACATCGAGAATGACGTTGCCATTGTCAGTAATAACCCCTTCACGCCAGATAGGCTGCCCGCCCAATTTAACGAGTTCACGGGCGACATAACTGCGCGCCATGGGAATCACCTCAATGGGCAGCGGAAAGGCCCCCAGCGTCCCGACGCGCTTCGACCCATCGGCAATGCAGATAAACACTTCGGCGGCGGCCGCCACTATTTTTTCCCGGGTCAGCGCAGCGCCTCCGCCCTTGATCAGTTGAAGCTGGTCGTTTGTTTCATCCGCACCATCAATGTAGGCGTCGAGCACGCCCACGCTGTTCAGGTCACCCACCGGTATCCCCAACTCACCCAACAACGTCGCCGTGCGCTCTGAGCTTGAGACCGTCATTTCGATGCGACTTTTGATTTGCGGCAAAAGCCGGATAAAGCACTCCGCCGTACTGCCAGTGCCAATACCCAGGACCAGCTGATCGTTGGGGAGCGCCGCGACACGCTCAAGTGCGGCGGCGGCTACGTGTTCTTTAAGGGTTTGCTGATCCACCGGCTTGTTCTCTCTTTTTTTTGGCCTGAATTAAGGCTCTTCATAGTGACACAGCAACGCAAAAATAGTGCATCAAAATATTTTGATGAATAAATCAGTAGCTGCTACACTCGGGCCATGCCTGTTAAACCCAACGTGACAGCGCTCGGGAATCCCGATGCGCCCATTGCCCTGCCGACGCTGTTCAAAGCGCTGGGGGACGATCTTCGTGTGCAGATTCTGCGGGTATTAAAAGAAGGCTCGCTCAGTGTCACCGAGCTTTGCACGATATTCCAGCTTGCGCAGAGCGCACTCAGCCACCACCTGAAAGTCTTGTCCAGCGCCAACCTGCTGACCCGACGCAAGGAGGGGACGGTCATTTTTTACCGCCGCCAACTGCCGGGGGGAAAGCTGGGTGCCCTCGTAAGTGAAGCCCTGCGCCACATCGACGTCGAACCCCTGGGTGCAGCACTCGCCTCGGGGCTCGCGCAGGTACAGGCGAGCAGGGAGCAGAACTCACTGACCTTCTTCCAAAACAACTCGGATCGGTTTCGGGAGCACCAGGAATTGATTGCCTCCTGGGACGACTACAGCCAGGCGACGCTGCACCTACTGGACCGACATATTGAGACGGCCGGTCCAGACATCCTGGAAGTGGGTCCCGGCGACGGGGCACTGCTGGAAGCACTCGCCCAGCGCGCCCAATCCGTAACCGCACTGGACAACTCTGAGGTCATGCTCGACCAGGCCAGACAGCGGGCTGGCCATATCAGCAACCTGACATTTTCTCTGGGAGACGCCAGGACCTTTGCGCAGCGGGATGTAGGCTTCGATGCGGTGGTGGCCAACATGGTGCTGCATCACACACCCGACCCCCGGGCGACCCTTGGGGAGATGGCCGCGCTGGTCAAACCCTCTGGGGTGCTGGTCATCAGCGAATTATGCAGTCATGACCAGGATTGGGCCCGAGCCGCCTGCGGCGACCTGTGGCTGGGATTTGAGCCCGCGGAATTAACCGAGTGGGCAGCGCGCGCCGGGTTGGCAGGACGGGCTGAACTGTTTATCGCACAACGCAATGGCTTCCAGATTCAGGTTCGACTGTTTCAGAAACCCATAATCAACAACATCAAGGAAATGCAGTCATGAGTGAGTACTCACTATTTACCTCTGAGTCTGTTTCAGAGGGTCATCCTGACAAAATGGCGGATCAGATATCCGACGCCATCCTCGACGCCATTCTTCAGGACGACCCCCACGCCCGAGTCGCCGTGGAGACCCTGGTGAAAACCGGCATGGTGGTAGTGGCCGGTGAGGTGACCACCAGCACCTACGTTGACCTTGAGGATGTAGTACGCGGAGTGGTTAACGACATTGGCTACAACAGCTCTGATGTGGGATTTGACGGCAGTTCCTGCGCGGTTTTAAACGCGATAGGCAAGCAATCCCACGATATCGCCATGGGTGTGGATGAAGGAGAAGACAAAGAGCAGGGCGCCGGCGACCAGGGCTTGATGTTTGGTTATGCCAGCAACGAGACTGACGTCCTGATGCCCGCTCCGATCTACTACGCCCATCGGTTGGTGGAAAAACAGGCTGAGCTTCGGAAGGCGGGTGCCCTGCCCTGGCTGCGCCCCGACGCCAAGAGCCAGGTCACCCTCGCCTATGACGAGAACGGCCACCCGGCACGCGTCGATGCGGTTGTTCTCTCAACGCAGCACGACCCCGACATCAGCCAGGCGGATATTCATGCGGCCGTTCTTGAGCAGATCATCAAACCCGTCTTGCCATCGGCCTGGCTGCACGGGGACACTCGCTACCACATCAATCCCACGGGCCAGTTCATCATCGGTGGCCCCGTAGGTGACGCCGGCCTGACCGGTCGTAAAATCATCGTCGACACCTACGGCGGTATGGCGCGTCACGGCGGCGGTGCTTTCTCGGGCAAGGACCCCTCGAAAGTGGACCGCTCTGCCGCCTACGCGGCCCGTTATGTAGCCAAGAATATTGTCGCGGCGGGTCTTGCCGAGCGCTGCGAAATTCAGGTTTCCTACGCCATTGGCGTGGCCGAACCCACATCGATTGCGGTAAATACCTTCGGCACCAGTTCGGTGGGTGACGCCGCCATCTCCAACCTGGTCCGGGAGCATTTCGATCTGCGACCCAAGGGCATCATTGAGATGCTTGACCTGAAACGACCCATCTACCGTAAGACCGCTAGTTACGGCCATTTCGGCCGGGATGACGCCGACTTCCCATGGGAGCGCACTGACCGGGCCGACGCCCTGCGCGCTTCCAACTGAATCCACTGTAAAGGACCACACCATGAACACTGCTGTAGAACTCAGTAACTTCACCGACTACAAAGTCGCCGATATCAACCTGGCAGGCTGGGGCCGACGCGAGCTCGATATCGCCGAGAGCGAAATGCCCGCGCTCATGGCGCTCAGGGAACAGTACCGCGAGGAGCAACCCCTTGCCGGCGCCAGGATTCTCGGCTGCATTCACATGACCATCCAAACCGGGGTACTGATTGATACCCTCGTTGCACTGGGCGCCGAAGTGCGCTGGTCATCCTGCAATATTTTCTCCACACAGGACCACGCGGCAGCCGCCGTTGCCGCCTCAGGGGTACCGGTTTTCGCCTGGAAAGGTGAAACCGAAGAAGAGTACGAGTGGTGCATCGAGCAAACCATCCTCAAAGATGGCAAGCCCTGGGATGCCAATATGATTCTCGATGACGGTGGCGACCTGACCGGCATGCTGCACGAGAAATACCCCGAAATGCTGGAGCGGATCCACGGCATTACCGAGGAGACCACCACCGGTGTGCATCGACTGTACGAAATGATTGCCAATGGCGAGCTCAAAGTACCGGCCATTAACGTCAACGACTCGGTGACCAAGTCAAAAAATGACAACAAGTATGGCTGCCGCCACAGCCTGAACGACGCCATCAAGCGCGGCCTCGACCACCTTCTTGCCGGTAAACGCGCCCTGGTTATCGGCTACGGCGATGTGGGTAAGGGATCTGCCCTGTCCCTGCGTCAGGAGGGCATGATTGTGCGCATTACCGAGGTCGACCCCATATGCGCCATGCAAGCCTGTATGGATGGCTTTGAGGTGGTCTCCACCTTCAAGGACGGAATTAATGACGGCACAGAGGGCTGTATCAACACCGATTTGCTGAGCACAACCGACATGTTGGTAACCTCCACCGGCAACTTCAACGTCTGCAGTGCCGCCATGCTCAATGCCCTCAAGTGCGGCGCCGTGGTGTGCAACATCGGGCATTTCGACAATGAGATCGACACAGCCTATATGCGGGAAAACTGGGAGTGGGAGGAGGTTAAGCCCCAGGTACACAAGATTTACCGCGATCGCGACAGCAACGATCATCTGCTGCTGCTATCCGAGGGTCGGCTGGTCAATCTTGGCAACGCTACCGGCCATCCCTCGCGCATTATGGACGGCTCCTTCGCCAATCAGGTGCTCGCCCAGATCCACCTTTACGCCCAGCGCTTCGCCGACCTTCCGGCCGACCAGAAAGCCGCCAACATCACAGTGGAGGTGCTGCCCAAGCACCTTGATGAACAGGTAGCTGCCTTGATGGTCAAAGGGTTTGGCGGCGTGATCACGCGACTTACCGAAGAGCAGGCCCAGTACATTGGCGTCACGGTGGACGGGCCCTTTAAAACCGACAGCTACAAATACTGAGGACTATGTTATGGCCAAGGATGGCAACTGCAGCCTGGAGTTTTTTCCACCGAAAAGCAGCGCTGGCCTGGATACGCTCCTGTGCCAAACGCTGCCCGCATTGGCGGCACTGAATCCCGAGTATTGCTCGGTTACCTACGGTGCCGGCGGTGCCACTCGCGACACCACGGTTGATACGGTCACCGCACTGTTGGAGCTGGGCTATGACGTCGCGCCCCACCTGAGTTTTGGTTCGGACGACCATGGCGTCATAGAAGGCTTGATCCGACGATACCAGGATCAGGGCGTCAGCCGGCTGGTGGCCCTGCGGGGAGATTTACCACCGGGGGTAGACAGCGAACAGCAGCTGCGCCATGCCAGTGAACTGGTCTCTTTCATTCGGCAAGCGACCGGCGACCATTTCGATATCGCCGTCGCCGCCTACCCGGAAATCCATCCGGAAGCTCCCGGGTACGAGCGTGACATCCATTTTCTCAAGGAAAAACTCGACGCAGGCGCCAATACGGCGGTTACACAGTATTTTTACAACGTGGAATCCTACTTCTACTTTGTCGATCGCTGCATGGCCGCGGGCATCACCCAATCCATCCATCCGGGCATCATGCCCATAAGCAACTTTGCCAACCTGCAACGCTTCTCGGCTGCCTGCGGCGCAGAGATCCCCCGCTGGATTACGGCGCGCATGGCCGATTTTGCAGACGATCCCCAGAGCGCCCATGCCTTTGGCATTGAGGTGGTTTCACAGCTCTGTGCCACCCTCATTGACAGCGGTGCGCCACCCATCCACTTTTACACCATGAACCAGGCCGAGCCCGTCTGTACCATCGCTCGACAGATTGGTCTTATGGAAGGTGGGAGCAAACATGCGGGAGATTCGGCTTTACACCAGTCAGTCGCTTAGCGAAGGTGATCAGCTGCTGCTTGACGAGGCAGCGGCACATCATCTGGCCCGGGTTCTTCGCGCGCGCGTAGGTGATCCCGTTACCCTGTTCAATGGCGGCGGCCTGGATTGGCCGTGCCGGATTGTCCAGATGGATAAACGCCGGGTTGAAGTCTCCATTGGGCCGGCCGTGCCCGTCACTACCGAATCGCCGATCGTCTTTCATCTTGGGCTGTGCCTGAGCAAGGGAGACCGTTTTGACTGGGCCATCCAAAAGTCCACCGAACTGGGCGTAGCCAGCATTACCCCCCTGTTCAGTGAGCGGGTAGACGTAAAGCTTCCTGCAGACCGTGTGCAGAAGCGGGTTGCTCATTGGCAGCAGATTGTCACCAGTGCCTGCGAGCAGAGTGGGCGCGCCGTTGTGCCCGCCGTGGCCACGCCAACCGAATTGGCGATCTGGGCGGGAGATCAGGATGCGGATCTGCGACTCGTGCTGCACCATCGACAGCCGGGAAGCCTACCCACCGAGGCGCCAAACTCGGTGGCACTTCTAATCGGGCCGGAAGGCGGGCTCTCTGATTCCGATCTGGATCACGCCCAAAAGGCGGGCTTCCAAAACCTTAAGCTCGGCCCCCGGGTACTGCGCACCGAAACGGCACCGGCTGCGGCTCTGGCCGCGCTGGGCGCGCGCTGGGGAGATCTCGCTCAACCACGATCCTGTTGACTGCACCATCGCGCATAGGCCCACTCAAGCCACCAGGCCGCTGCATTCATGTAGTGTGACGTTCTCGGTGAATGGACCGTTTCAAAAGCGTGCTGGGCCCCTGCCAATTCCGCGTAGACCAGCGACTGCGAGCTGACGGCGCTGAGCTCGGCAATAAACCGACGCGCTTCCTCAACCCACACCAGGGTGTCATGGGTACCATGTACAACAAACAGGGGCGGGATCTCACCGTTTATCCAGTGCACGGGCGAGGCGAGATCAAAGCCGTCGGGGTTGTCCTCGGGCGTGCTCTTCATAACCCGTCGCATGACATACTCATCAATACCGGTGCCATGGCGGATGCCCGCCCGATCGCAGAAATCATAAACGCCATACAGCGGCATCGCAGCCTGAACACGGGTATCCGCAGCCTCGAACCCCGGCTGCCAAGGCCCATAATTCCCCGTCATGGCCGTCAGGGCGGTCAGATGCCCCCCGGCGGATCCGCCGGTCGCCGCAATAAAATCAGGATCACCACCCCACTGCGCAATGTTCTCCCGAATCCAGGCAATGGCCTTTTTTACATCGATGATGTGGTCGGGAAACGTGGCCCGTGGCGACAGGCGATAGTTGATGGCGACGACAACCCAACCCAGGGACGCCATGTGGTGCATCAGGGGCAGCGCCTGCTCCCCTTTATGCCCCAGCAGCCAAGCCCCACCGTGAATCTGTAGCAGCACCGGGCGCCGGGAGCCACCTACGCTGGACGTGTAGATATCAAGAAAATTGCGTTTCCCCGCTTCGCCGTAGGGGATGTCCCGGTGCCGTGTTACACCATGGCGGCTGAACGAAACGGGTCTGAGCCAGTCCCGCGCAAAAATCTGTCGGCTCAGGTGCCTGCGACGCTCTGCGGGTATCTGGGCATCGAAATCATCGCCAAGACCAATCTGCAACGCACGCTCCAACTGGTGACCTGTCTCAAAGTGACGCTTCAACAGCACCAATTTGCCCAGAAGGGACAACACCACCAAACACAAACCCAGGCGTATCAGCCCGTCACCGGGATCCAGCAATGCCACGCCAATGCCCAGCATCAGCAAATGGGATATCAGGCCCCAGATCGCCAGTTCATTGGTCGCCGTCGAGACGAGGAACCATAGCGGTACGGCCCAGCCGAGGGCTCGACCCGGTACCAGCGCGGACAGGGTAGAAGCGGCCATCAGTGCTGCAAGCACCCAATAAATTGTGTCCATCATCACTTATTCCATTTTGGTTGCATGGTCGCGCAACGCCCCGTAACGTAGTGCCAACTCAATACCGAGGCCATGCCATGAGTCGTGATATCGGTGTGGTCATGGACCCCATCGGCGCTTGCAACTTCAAGAAGGATACCTCCCTCGCACTGCTATGGGCAGCCCGGGACAGGGGTTGGCGTCTGTGGTACATGGAGCAGGGGGATCTTTATCTCGAACAAGGCCTGGCTCGGGCCAGGATGCGACCGCTGGCTGTTCGCGAGGATGCGCAGGATTTTTACACCCTTGGCAACCCCGAGGACAAAGACCTCGCGGATCTAGATGCGATATTGATGCGCAAGGACCCGCCTTTCGACATGGAGTTTGTCTACACCACCCACCTCCTTGAAAATGCGGAACGGCGCGGCACCCTCATCGTCAACCGCTGCGCCAGCCTGCGTGACTGCAACGAAAAACTGTACGCCACACAGTTTCCCCAGTGTTGCCCCACGCTGACAGTCAGCCGGGATCCCCAGGCGCTCAGGGCGTTTCACGACCAGCACAACGACGTCATATTCAAACCGCTGGACGGCATGGGCGGAAGCTCCATATTCAGGGCCCGGCAGGACGACCCAAATCTCAGTGTGATCCTGGAAACCCTGACGCGTAACGGCCAGCAAACCATTATGGGACAGGTCTACCTGCCCGACATCACCTCAGGGGATAAACGCATCCTGATGATTAACGGGGAGGCCGTTCCCTATGCGCTGGCGCGGATACCACTGGCGGGTGAAAGCCGCGGCAACCTCGCGGCGGGAGGTTCCGGACGGGTACAGCCACTCTCCGAGCGAGACCAATGGATTGCCGATCAGGTGGGGCCCGATCTGCGTCGGAGGGGGCTGCTTTTTGTCGGTCTCGACGTCATTGGCGACTACCTGACGGAAGTCAATGTGACCAGTCCCACTTGCCTGCGGGAAATTGAATCCGAAACATCACTGGGGATTGCCGACAGATTAATGGGCAGCATTGAAGCGGAGTGGCAGCGACTTGGTCGCTGATCGGCTGGCTGCGGTATCTGAACCGCTCCGGGAGCCGATTGCACCGGCCTTTGTCGCAGCGGCTGCGATTCATGTCATGGTGTTGCTCGCCATCGGTTTCGGGGTGGCTTGGCCGCGGTTCGAAACCCAGAGTATCGCCGTCACCGTGCTCCTGACCCCGGCCACCCAGGCACCGGACAATGCCAAACATGTGGCGGCACAGGACCAGCTCGGCCTAGACGAAGCGCCTGAGCCCGAGCCCGCGGCGGCGCAATTTCAGATGCAAACCACCATGACCATCTCCAGGGAGCTCGACGGTGCCGATGGCGAGATCGCCCCGGAAGACGTCACCCCTGAAGCATTGGAACGCCAGCTGAAAGATCTCAAACAGGCTGTGTCGTCCTTGTCAGACCAATCGGCAAGTTCAAACACGCGGATTGGTGCCGTTGCGGCGCGACGCTCGCTGGATGCCGAATATCTGTCCCGCTGGCGCGCCCGCGTCGAGCAGATTGGCAATGTGCTGTATCGCGGCCAAACCCTCAACGCCGAGGGAGACGTGCGGTTGATGGTGACGGTCACCGCGAATGGCAACCTCGAGCGCATCCGCATACTGGAATCCTCGGGCGATTCCCAGCTGGACAGGGCCGCACAGGATACCGTGGTCCTGGCCGCACCCTTCCCACCCTTCAGTGAGGCCCTCGCACGCAGGACACCACGACTCGATATCGTGCGGACCTGGCAGTTTCGTACTGAAAAACGAGGCTTAAAGTGATGCGCGTCGGCTTGGAATACGTCTGATGGCCGCTGTATCCCAGTCACTTAAAGACCACTTCCTGATGGCGACCCCCGCGCTTGACACCGGCTTCTTCGTACGGTCGCTGACCTATATTTGTGAGCACAACGAAACGGGCGCAATGGGTGTTGTGGTCAACCAACCCCTGGCTATAGATCTTGCCAACATCCTCGACCACCTCGACCTTCCCTCCCCGACGGAATCCGTCGGACAACCCATCATGGCGGGCGGGCCGGTACAGGTTGATCATGGCTTTGTACTGCACAGCGGTGGCGGCGACTGGGACTCGACCCTCGAGGTGTCTGCTGACATCTCCCTAACCACATCGAAAGATATTCTGGCCGCCATCGCTCAGGGTGCGGGCCCTACGGATCACCTGATCACACTGGGCTATGCGGGCTGGGCCCCCGGACAGCTGGAGCAGGAACTGTTGCAGAACAGCTGGCTCACGGTCCCGGCCAACAGCGACATCCTGTTCAAGGTTCCCTGCGATGAACGCCTGCAGGCGGCCGGATTATGCCTGGGCATCGACATCCGCCTGCTGTCCACTGCAACCGGGCACGCCTGAACGTGGCGGTGGGGCGGGTTTTCGCGTTTGACTGGGGCCTGAAGCGTATCGGTGTCGCGGTTGGAAATGGCGTGCTGGGCACCTGCGAACCCCTGTGCATCCTGAAAGCGAGGGATGGCGTACCCAACTGGGAGGAAATAGCAAAGCTGCTAACGGAATGGCAGCCCGAACAGATCCTGGTGGGGGATCCCATCAATATGGACGGATCCGAGGGTGACATCACCCTCCGCGCGCGCCGCTTCAGCCGACAGCTGTCGGGCCGCTTCAATTTACCGGTCAAATTAGTAGACGAGCGCTTATCCACCCGCGAGGCAAGATTGCGGCGCGGCGACCAGGGCCAGCAAGATCCTGCAGATGCCCACGCAGCTCAGGTCATTCTCGAATCCTGGCTTTCAGAAAGCACGGAAGACTAGTTGGAAGAAGAGTTTTCCATCTCGTAGTCGACCTCATCCAAAAGCGCGTCGCCACCGCGTTCATGGAGTTTAATGTTGAGCCGCACATCGTTGGCTGAATCCGCGTGCCGAATAGCCGTGTCCGCTGAGATCACCCCCTTCTCATACGCCTTGAACAGTGATTGATCAAAGGTCTGCATACCCTGTTCGGTCGAGCGCGCCATCAACTCCTTGATCAGATGTACTTCACCCTTGCGTATGTGATCCTGGACGAGTGCAGTGCCCAGCAGCACCTCAACAACCGGTGCACGCACCTTGCCATCCTGGCTGGGTAACAACTGCTGGGCCACCATGGCCCTGAGATTGAGCGAAAGATCCATCCACACCTGGTTGTGTTGCTCGGCTGGAAAGAAACTTTGAATTCGATCAAGCGCCTGGTTGGCGTTATTCGCGTGCAGGGTGCAGAGACAGAGGTGCCCCGTTTCAGCAAAGGCCAGTGCCGCTTCCATGGTTCGCGCCGTGCGTACCTCACCAATCATAATGACGTCCGGTGCCTGCCTGAGGGTGTTTGCAAGCGCCACGTCATAAGATTCGGTATCCAAGCCCACTTCCCGCTGGGTTACCAGACAGCCTTTGTGCTGGTGAACATACTCAATGGGATCTTCCACGGTGATAATGTGACCACGGCTTTTCGTATTCCTGTAATCGAGCATGGCGGCCAGCGACGTTGATTTTCCTGTTCCGGTGCCACCCACAAAAATAATGAGTCCCCGTTTGATCATAGCCAACTGCCGGATGATATCGGGCAGGCCCAGGTCGTTCAGACTGGGAATCTCGGCACTGATACGTCGCAGTACAAGGCCGGGTAGGCCGCGTTGGACGAAGGCGCTGGCCCGGAATCGTCCATGAATGGGGTGATTGATCGCATAGTTGGCCTCATGATGCACCGCAAACGCTTCGCGCTGCTCGGCCGTCATGGTCTGGGCAATCAAGTCACGAACTTCAGCCTCAGCAAGCTCCCGCTTGTTGACCTGGACGAGATCACCATCCACTTTAATCGTGATGGGCGCGTCAACCGTGACAAAGCCATCGGAGGCAAGCTGCTCAACCATTACCTTGAGTAAATCATCCATGATCGTTATCCCCTCGCTTGGCGTGTTGTGCCTTATGCAACAATCGAATCGGGCTGTCGCGCTTTTTCGCGCGCGGCTTCTACAGTGACCAGTTTTTTATCTACCAGACCCTGCAGGCACTGATCTATCGTCTGCATGCCCACAGCCTGTCCTGTTTGGATTGCAGAATACATCTGCGCGACTTTGTCTTCCCGAATCAGGTTTCTGATGGCCGGCGTCCCGCGCATGATCTCGTGGGCCGCGATCCGCCCACCGGTCGGTCGCTTCAGCAAAGTCTGGGAAATAACGCCCTGCAGGGACTCAGACAACATGGACCGAACCATATCTTTTTCAGCCGCCGGAAACACATCGATGACCCGGTCAATGGTTTTTGCCGCTGAGGTTGTGTGCAAAGTGCCAAAAACAAGGTGCCCTGTCTCGGCCGCCGTCAGCGCCAGACGGATGGTCTCCAGATCGCGCATCTCACCAACCAGAATGATGTCCGGGTCCTCCCGAAGGGCCGATCGCAAAGCCTCGGAAAAGCCCAGGGTGTCGCGATGTACCTCACGCTGGTTAACAAGACAGCGCTTTGACTCATGAACAAATTCAATAGGGTCTTCGATGGTAAGGATGTGGTCGTAGCGATTGTCGTTGATGAAATCGACCATGGCCGCCAACGTGGTGGATTTACCGGAGCCCGTTGGGCCCGTCACCAATACAAGGCCCCGGGGCAGCAGGGAGATATCCCGAAAAACTTCGCCCAATCCCAAATCTTCCATCGTCAAGACTTTCGAGGGAATCGTCCTGAAAACGCCGCCCGCTCCTCGATTCTGGTTGAAGGCATTGACTCGGAATCGCGCCACGCCGGGCACTTCAAAAGAGAAGTCGGTTTCGAGGAACTCCTCAAAGTCCTTACGCTGTCGATCATTCATAATGTCATACATCAGGTCATGAACCTGAGCATGCTCAAGCGGCGCCACGTTGATGCGCCGGACGTCACCATCCACCCTGATCATGGGCGGCAGGCCAGCAGACAGATGCAGGTCTGAGGCCCCCTGTTTGGCACTGAACGCCAGTAACTCGGTTATATCCATTAAATTCTCCCTCCGGCAAAGGCTGTCTGCCCGGATACATGGGGCTATGATGGCAGCATGGGAACAATAAATGTAGCCACCAATTTACAACATGTCAGGGATCGAGTCGCCGCGGCGGAACGGCAAGCAAACCGGGCGCCGGGTTCTGTCCATCTGCTGGCGGTCAGTAAAACCAAGCCGGCCACCCTGATACGGGAAGCCTGGGCAGCGGGGCAACAGGCCTTTGGTGAAAATTATGCCCAGGAGGCCGAGGAAAAAGTACGGGCGCTGACAGACCTTGCTATACAGTGGCATTTCATCGGGCCCGTGCAATCGAATAAAACCCGGGGTCTCGCCAATACCATGGCTTGGATACATAGCGTGGACCGCCACAAAATTGCCCAGCGCCTGAGTGAGCAGCGACATGCAGAACTACCGCCCCTGAATATTTGCCTTCAGGTTAAATTATCAGATGAAGCCACGAAATTCGGGGTCAGCCCGGGCGAATTACCCGCTCTGGCCGCCGAGGTAGACGGGCTGGCCAATCTGCGTCTGCGAGGCCTGATGGCTATACCTGCGGCGTCATCGGAGGTGACAAAACAACGCGCTGCCTTTGCACAGCTTCGGCTGCTCTTCGAGGGTCTCAGAGAAAATCACCCCTCGCTGGACACCCTTTCAATGGGCATGTCGGGCGATCTCGAAGCGGCGATCGCCGAAGGGTCCAATCTGGTGAGGGTGGGCACCGATGTTTTTGGCGCGCGATAAGGCAGGCTATTCATACACCCAACCAGGCTGGCGCCACGTTATACTCCGCGCGCAACAAGACTGAACAGGGATCTCCCCGTGGACCTAAGTGATTTGCCCCAACACATCGGCTTCGTCGGCGCAGGCAACATGGCATCAGCGATCATTGGTGGATTGCTTGACGCCGGCGTATCAGCGGACCGGCTCTGTGCCGCCGATCCCAGTGCAGCAGCGCGGGAGAAGCTAGAGTCGCAGGGAATCGCTTTGGTCACGGCTCAGCCAGCAAAACAGTTTGCCCGGGCGGATCTGATTATTTTGGCGGTCAAACCGCAGTTCATGGCCGATGCCACTGCGTCACTGGCTCCGAACCTGGGACCGGACTGCGTCGTGATGTCGGTAGCCGCGGGAATTAGCACCCCCTCCCTCAAGACCCTTTTGAGCCGCCCCTCATTGCCCGTGGTGCGCTGTATGCCCAATACGCCGGCCCTGGTAAGGGCGGGGGCGTCGGGCTTGTTTGCCAGTGATGAGGTCTCCGATGAGCAGCGCCGAGGCGTCGAAGCGGTCATGCGTGTGGTGGGTACCGCCCGCTGGCTCACTTCGGAGTCCCACATCGATATCGTCACGGCAGTCTCCGGCAGTGGCCCTGCGTATTTTTTTGCCTTTATGGAAGCCATGATTGCGGCAGGAGAGCGCCTCGGCCTGGACCATGAAACGGCCCATCAACTGACACTGCAAACGGCTTTGGGTGCAGCGACCCTTGCGGAGCAGGGGGGCGAGCCCATAGATGAGCTTCGCCGCAACGTGACCAGCCCCGGGGGTACCACCGAGCGCGCCCTAGCATCCTTTGAGGATGGCAACCTTTCAGCGCTGGTAGATGGCGCTATGCAAGCCTGTCTGGACAGGGCCCGTGAAATGGCAGAGGAGTTTGGATAAGTATGGCCGCGCTGAATGAAATTGCTGCTTTTTTGGTTGAGACAGCTGCCTCACTGTACCTGATCCTCGTCGTAGTTCGGGGTATGCTGCAAACCGCAAGGGCTGACTTTTACAATCCAATCTCGCAATTTGTGGTCAGGGCGACCAACCCCCCCCTGCGCGTCATGCACCGTGTTATTCCCGGCAAGGGCCGCTTCGATCCCTCAGTACTGGTTTTGGCAGTCGTCGTACAGATCATTGCCATACTGACAACCCTGCTGCTGGCGGGCTTCGGACTCCCCAGCCTGCTGACGCTATTGGTATGGAGCCTGATCGGTGTCGCAGGGTTGATTGTGAACGCCTATCTGGTAGCCCTTATCGTCATGATTGTCGTGAGCTGGGTCGCGCCCGGCACCCGCCACCCTGCGGTGCTCCTGACCTACCAGATCACCGAACCCGTCATGGCCCCCGTGCGCTCCCTGTTGCCGTCGGCTGGAGGGCTGGATTTTTCTCCCATCCTTGTCTTTATAGTCATCAATGTTCTCCAGATAGCATTGCGTCATATGGCCGCAGCAGCGGGGCTCCCCCTACAGCTGGTCATTGGGATCTAAACCGTGACCCCGTCTGGTGACATAGGCATCGTTACGCCCGTACAGGTGCACTTTGACGAGCCCCTTGAACTGCAGTCAGGAAAAATACTGCCGGAGTTCGACCTCACTACAGAAACGTACGGTGTACTCAACGCTGACCGAAGTAATGCTGTTTTGGTCTGCCATGCCCTCAGCGGGAATCACCACGCGGCAGGGCGTCATGATCCAACCGATCGCAAACCCGGTTGGTGGGACCTTCATATCGGGCCAGGCAAGGCCATCGACACAAACCGTTTTTTTGTCGTCTCGAGTAATAACCTCGGTGGCTGTGACGGCAGCACAGGACCCAACACCGCCCAGCCGGAAACCGGCCAACTCTGGGGGCCCGACTTTCCACAGGTGACCGTACAGGACTGGGTACGTGCCCAGGCATTACTCGCAGACCACTTTGGGATTGCTACCTGGGCAGCGGTTGTGGGCGGCAGCCTGGGGGGAATGCAAGCCCTTCACTGGGCTGCACACTATCCCGACCGCGTTCGCAACTGTGTTGCATTAGCTGCAGCACCCAAGTTGACTGCGCAAAATATCGCTTTCAATGAAATTGCACGGCAGGCCATTTTGGCCGACCCCAACTGGTTTTCTGGGCACTACCAGCGCGAGGCATCGACACCCACCCGAGGGCTGTCCCTGGCACGCATGGTCGGGCATCTGACCTATATGTCCGCCGATGGCATGAGTGACCGTTTTGGCCGGGATATCAGTGAAAGTTCCGACGGATCCCAGAGTGAGGATGAAATGGTATTTCAGGTGGAAAGCTACCTGCGGTATCAGGGCAAACAATTCTCAACCCGCTTTGATGCCAATACCTACCTGTTGATGACGCGTGCCCTCGATAGATTTGACATCTCCGAGGGCTTCGGTGGCTCACTGGAGGCCGCCATGGCCGCGACAAAAGCAAGAATGCTGGTGGTGTCTTTTTCCAGCGACTGGCGCTTTTCACCCGCCCGCTCGCGGGAGCTGGTGGACGCGCTGCTGGCCTCTGAGCGGCCCGTCACCTATGCTGAAATCCAAACCGATGCCGGACACGACGCATTCCTGTTGGACGAAGCCCACTACGCTGAGCTGTTCCGGGCTTGGATGGCACAGGTGACCGTGTGATGCGCTACGACCTGACGCAAGTCGAAGCCTGGATTCCCGAGGGCAGCCGGGTACTCGATCTCGGTTGTGGCGACGGCGCTTTTCTCGACCGGCTGCAGCAGACACGCCATGTGCGTGGGTTGGGTCTGGAGTTGGACCCTCTCAATCTTATCGCCGCCACGCAGCTAGGTGTTGATATTGTGCAGCAGGATATGGATCAGGGCCTCGATAACTTTCCGGACGCCAGCTTTGATGTGGTCATTCTTGCCCACGCACTGCAGGTGCTGAACCGGCCTGATCGGGTGCTCCGGGATATGGTGCGCATAGGACGGGAAGCCGTCGTGACTTTTCCCAATTTTGGCCACTGGCGCTGCCGCCTGCATCTGGGCCTCCACGGCCGTATGCCGGTCTCCGAGGTTTTGCCTTACAGTTGGTACGACACACCCAACATTCATTTTTGTACTGTTCGTGATTTTGAGGCCCTGTGCGGCACACTCAACATCGATATCATTGACCGCGACATTGTGTCGGGACCCGCCATGCAGCTTTTCAAACACTGGTTTCCAAACCTGTTCGGCTCCACCGCGATATTCAGGATTCGGGCATGCGCCTGAGCGTCCCACTCCTCATCCTGTTGCTACTGGCATCGACCCAAGCGCTGGGCCAGCAGTCAGAGCGCTTCGACCAGTACGAGCTGCATCGCAGTGTGGTGTACACCACCTTCCTGTCACCTGAGATTGCCTCGGAATATGGGATCGCGCGCGGGGATTTCAAAGCCATACTGACCCTGTCGGTAAGGGATGTATCAGCGGGTGAAACCGCGGGACGCCCTATGGTCCTCTCGGGCAGGACCTGGGACCTTATTCAGGGCGGCGGGCTGGATTTCATGGAGATCCGGGAGGGGGCGGCGACCTATTACATCGCCGAATTTGAATTCATTGATCGTGAATGGCGCTTTTTTGAGTTCGACTTCCAGCCCGAAGGAAGCGAAAAATCGTTCCGCTATAAGTTCAAGACTCAGCTCTGGAAGCAAGCGGACCGCTAGCGCTGTGAGTACCACTCAAAACCCCACCGTCCTCGCCAGCGGTAATAAAGGCAAACTTAAAGAGCTGCAGCTGGCACTGTCAGGCACCGGGTTGATACTCAAACCCCAAAGCGAGTACGCCGTACCCGAGGCGGAGGAAGACGGCCTGACGTTCATCGAAAACGCCCTGAAAAAAGCCCGCAACGCCGCACAGCATACGGGTTATGCCGCGCTTGCCGATGACTCCGGCCTGGTGGTACCGGCCCTGGGTGGCGCACCGGGCATTCACTCGGCCCGGTATGCCGAGGGCGGTGACGCCGCCAACAACGCCAAACTCCTTGAGGAAATGTCGAAGCTCCCGGGCGCAGATCGCAGGGCCTGGTTTGTCTGTGTACTGGTGCTGGTGAGCAGCCCGACGGACCCCTCCCCCCTAATCGCCGAAGGATACTGGCATGGAAGTATTGCCACAGACCCCAGGGGCAGCGAAGGTTTTGGCTACGACCCACTGTTCTGCATCGATGAAACGGGCAGGACAGCGGCCTCCCTGACCGCATCAGAGAAGCAGGAACTGAGCCACAGAGGCAAGGCTGTGCACAAACTCAGGCAACAGCTTGGATACCAGTAATATACCTTTGGCACTCTATGTGCACTTGCCGTGGTGTGAACGAAAATGCCCCTACTGCGACTTCAATTCCCACGAGAATTTTGATCCCGCAGACCAGGGTACTTACATCGATGCACTGCTGTTGGACCTCGATCAGCAACTGTCCTGGCAAGCCCCCAGACCACTGCACTCCATTTTCCTGGGCGGTGGCACACCGAGCCTGTTCAGCGACAAAAGTATTGCCCGGCTGTTAGATGGAATCGATCGGCGATGGGGGATTGCCGACTCGACTGAAATCACAATGGAGGCCAATCCGGGTAGTGCTGAAGCCGCCCGCTTTGCCGGCTACCGCGAGGCAGGTGTCAACCGCCTGAGCCTGGGCATTCAGTCCTTTGACGACCGGCACCTGAGGTCACTGGGCAGGGTCCACGATGAAGGGCAGGCACGACGTGCCATCGCATTGGCCCGGGCGAACTTTGCCCGTATCAATTTAGATGTGATGCACGGGCTTGCAGGGCAAACCGCTGCCGGGGCCCTGGCCGATCTTGAAGAGGCCATCGACCAGTCAGAGGGGCACGTGTCGTGGTATCAACTGACGATTGAGCCCAATACAGCGTTCTGGTCCCAGCCACCCAAGCTGCCCAAAGAAGACATTCTCAGCGACATACAGGACGCCGGTGAAGCGCGGTTTGCGGCGTCAAAACTAGACCAATATGAGGTTTCAGCCTGGGCGGCGGCGGGCCAGCAGTCTGTACACAACCTCAACTATTGGTCCTTTGGCGACTATCTCGGCATTGGCGCAGGTGCGCATGGAAAAATCACATCCCCTGAGGGGGTAGTAGGCCGAACCCGTCGCTCCAGACTACCTCGCGACTACGTGGCTGCCGTACTCGCGAATCGAGCTCCCCTCCGGGAGAACATCGACCACTCTGAACTGCCGGTGGAGTTCATGCTCAACGCGCTTCGGCTGAGGGGCGGCGTGCCGGCATCACTGTTTGAGTCAAGAACCGGTCTGGCCATCCAGCATATTGCCGCGACGCGGGAGGCCCTGATATCCGAAGGACTGCTGTCTGACGATCCGGAGCGTATCGGCACAACGGCACAGGGGTTCAGATTTCTGGATGACGTCGTAGCCCGGTTCATACCGAAGCGCGATTAACCCGCTGTTCAACGCTTACTGAACAGCAAATCCCAAACGCCGTGGCCAAGACGTTCGCCCCGGCGCTCAAATTTGGTTTCCGGACGCCACGAAGGTCGTTCCGCGTAGCCATCATCCGTTGCGGTATTGCGCAGGCCGGGCTCAGCCCGCAACACCTCAAGCATATGCTCGGCGTAAGGGCCCCAATCGGTAGCGAGGTGCAACAGGCCCCCGTTAGCAAGCAGCGTCACCGCTTTCCTGACAAATTCTGGCTGAATTAACCTGCGTTTGTGGTGGCGTTTTTTATGCCAGGGATCAGGGAAAAAAATCTGCAGGCAGTCGACGCTGGCCGGGGCGATGCAGTGGTCCAGAACCGTGACCGCATCGTCGGCGAAGACACGAATATTATCGATCTCCTGATCCAGGGCCTGTC
>JAKMEU010000009.1 GCA_022425845.1 Luminiphilus sp.
GCCACCGCGCCACCCATGGCGCCACCCGACAGCGTCTGTGTCAGCATGAGCAGTGGAAACACGAGTGCTATGGCCGCCAGCGAACTGCTGCCCAGCTGACCCACGAACCAGACCTCGGTCATGCTGACACCCGCCGCAATAAAGAAGGCCACGCTGTTGGGCGCTGACATGCGAGCCAGCAGTGGGATGGGTGCTGCGGTCAGTAAATGCCGGGTTCGGTCGTCCATAAAATACCCATCTTTCAACAGCGGAGAAGCGCCGGGTTCAGTCGTTAACGCTTGCATTTTTGAATAAGTCACTTTAATAATGCAAGTAACTCGTTTACGCACCATAAAAAATTTATAAACAACAAGCAAATTGAGGGGGCTATATGGCGTTTTGGTTACTCATGAGTGGTGCTCTGCTGTCTCTGGTAGGCGGGTTATTTCATGGCGTTGCGGGCCATCGGATTTATATGGCCAACATAAACGGCAGTAACCTCGAGCAGATAGCAAAAACCCTGAGCCTGGTGAGCTGGCATATGTTTACGATCATGCTGGTCGTTGGTGCCGGAACACTGGCCTGCGTGGCCTACAACCCCGCCATGAAACTCATGGCTTATCCCATTATTTTGGTCAACGCCGGCGGAGCCCTCATGTTTGCTGGTTTGGGGTTAGGTGGTCATGGACAGCTAATACGCTTACCCGGAATGTACCTCATGGGCGGCACCGCGATTTTGGGCTGGCTGGGTATTGCCTGAACGTAAGGGCAGGGGTGAAAGCACGCCAGGGGCGTCCAGCGCACCCAGGCGATATAGCCCGGCAAACACAGCCTCCGGCACAAACTTGAGCCAACTATGGCTCTGCTGGGGTCTGTGCCCGAGCACCTTCAGGCCTCGTTAACTCCCGCTGCTGTCGGGAAACAGCACGCCCGGGCCTTCGGGCTGCCACGCTGGGTACTTGGCCATAACCCGAGTGAAAGCCTGCGACGCCAGCCAGTCACTTAACCAGCGGCGAACCTCCGGATAGGGCGCACCCTGCCACCAGCCGGGATCAACACCGGCAAACTGACGCACAAAGGGAAACACCGCCACGTCGGCGCGGGTAGCCGTCGCGCCCCCCAGATACTGCTGCTGGGCAAGCCGCTGTTCCAACCCGGCGATAAACAACTCGGCCTGCTCGCGGTAGTACCCAGGGGACTGCCCGGGATAACGGTCGGCGTACTTGTACTGATCGAGCCAGTCCTTGAAGGATCCATCGCATTGGCTGATCAGAGCTTCAGTCTCGGCGGTGGTATCAACCCAACCCTCGGGGTCGTGCTGTTGGAGCGCCCAGTCAATTACCGCGAGGCTCTCATCAATAACGCGACCGTCGGCCAGCACCAGCACCGGCACGGTGGCTTTGGCGGATGCTTCGATGAGTGCCGCGGGCTTGTCTTTTAACAGCACCTCGCGCAGCTGCACCGGCACCCCGGCGGCGCAGATGGCCATGCGCGCCCTAATGGCGTAGGGGCAGCGGCGAAAGGAGTAGAGCACGGGCAGATCGGACATGGCGCTAGCCTAACGCGACCGGGCCGGTACCGTCATCCGAGTGGCCCCGGCCACGATCGCTGCCCCAATCACACGCCTGAGGCGCAGGGTTTCCCACGGCAGACGACGCCCGCAACTCGGAGTAAGCTACAACCATGAGCGAACACAACGGACAGACTGCCCCCGCCGCCAAACAGGGCGCGGTGGATTACGAAAACGTCGACGGCGGCTACATGGCCCAACGCCAGCTGAAACAGGGCACGGCGGGGTGGATTCTGCTGGCGGGTCTGGGCGTGTCCTATGTGATTTCCGGCGACTTCGCCGGCTGGAACTTTGGTTTCGCCCAGGGGGGCTTTGGCGGCATGCTGATCGCCACGCTCCTTATTGCCCTCATGTACAGCTGCATGGTGTTTGGCCTTGCAGAACTCTCCGCCATGATTCCCACGGCCGGGGGTGGCTACGGCTTTGCGCGGCGGGCCATGGGCCCGGTGGGGGGCTTTTTGACCGGCACGGCGATCCTGCTGGAGTACGCCATCGCCCCGGCCGCCATTGCCGTGTTCATTGGCGGCTATACCGGCGAACTGCTGGGCATCGATGGCCCGGTGGTATACGCCGCCTTCTACGCGGTGTTTGTGGGTATCCACCTGCGGGGCACCGGTGAGGCGCTGAAGATCATGCTGGCCATCACCGCGATTGCCGTGCTGGCGCTTGTGTTGTTTGTGGTGGGCATGCTGCCGCATTTTTCCTGGGATAACCTGACCAACATTCCGGTCAATACCGACGCCGCGGGTGCCAGCGTTTGGCTACCCGAGGGCTACTGGGGTATCTGGGGCGCCATTCCCTTTGCCATCTGGCTGTTCCTCGCCGTGGAGGGCGTGCCCCTCGCTGCGGAAGAGAGCAAGGACCCGGCCCGGGATATGCCCAAAGGGATCATCACCGCCATGCTGATTCTGCTGTTGCTGGGCGGACTGGTGCTGTTCCTCGCTCCCGGCGGTTCCAGTGCGGCGCTGATGGCCGACCACGCCGCACCGCTGGTGGGCGCCCTGCAACATGTGTACGGCGAGTCGTCGCTGCTGGCCACGGTGGTCAACGTCGTGGGGCTGGCAGGACTGATCGCCAGTTTCTTCTCGATTATTTTTGCCTACTCGCGCCAGGTGTTTGCCCTGTCCCGGGCGGGCTACCTGCCCCGCTGGCTGTCGGTGACCAGCGCCCGCAAAGTGCCCACCCTTGCGCTGGTGGTACCCGGGGTCTTTGGCTTTTTACTGTCCCTGACCGGTGCCGGGGACCTGATGATTACCATGGCGGTCTTTGGCGCCACCCTGTCCTACGGACTGATGATGGCGTCGCATATTTTGTTGCGCCTCCGGGAGCCCGATATGGAACGCCCCTACCGCACCCCCGGGGGCGTGCTGACCACCGGCATCGCCCTGCTGCTGTCCATCGTCGCCTTTGCCAGCACCTTCGTCGTAAGCCAGGAAGCCGCACTGTGGTCGGCGGTGTTTTATGGCGTGCTGGTAGCCTACTTTGCGCTGTACAGCCGTCATCACCTGGTGGCCCAGGCCCCCGAGGAAGAGTTCGAGGCGCTGGCCCGGGCCGAGGCGGAGTTACAGTAGGCGTGGTGGCCGCCCATGACCTCTAACCGCAACGGCACCGCGTCTACCTCCAGCGCGCGCGCCTCTTTTTAACGACCGACACAGGAACAAACGACACCGTGCTGACACCCCAGGACATCCAGACCGCCGACGACGCCAAGCGCCTCGTGGAAGAGCGCAACCTGAGCCACGTCAAGATCGGCCTGTTCGACGTGGACGGCGTGATGCGGGGCAAATACCTGCGTAAGGAGAAATTCTTCGCCGCCCTGGACAAGGGCCTGGCCTTCTGTGACGTGGTGCTGGGCTGGGACTCGAGTGACCAGCTGTATGAGAACGTGGGGGTGGAGTACACCGGCTGGCACACCGGCTACCCGGATGCCCCGGTGCGGATTCTTCCCGCGACCTGCCGGGACATTCCCTTTGAGCCGGGCATGTTGCTGTTTCTCTGTGAGTTCGACGGCGCGGCAGCGGCCCTGTGCCCACGCAATCTGCTGGCGCGCACCCTGGCCCGCGCCGACGCCATGGGTTTCAGCGCCCACGCGGCTTTTGAGTACGAGTTTTTCCTGTTCAATGAGACCCCCGATTCCATCCGGGAGAAAAACTACCGTGACCTGAAACCCATCACCCCCGGGTTCTTTGGCTACTCGATGCTGCGCAACTCGGTGCACGCCGAGCTGTATCAGGAACTGCTGGACCTGGGTGAGGGAATGGGCTTTCCCATCGAGGGGCTGCACACCGAAACCGGTCCCGGTGTGATCGAAGCGGCGCTGGTGGTGGACGAGGCCGACCGCGCCGCAGACAAGGCCGCCCTGTTCAAAACCTTTACCAAGGTCTGGGCCCAGCGTCGGGACATGATGGCCACCTTCATGGCGAAATGGTCCAACGATTACCCCGGCCAGTCGGGGCATATTCACCTGTCGCTGCGGCATAAAGATGACGACCGCTCGGCCTTCCACGACCCCGACCAGCCCCTGACCATGAGCGCCACCCAACGGCACTTTGTGGGTGGGCAGCAGCGTCTGATGCCCGAGTTCCTCGCCCTGGTGGCCTCTACCGTGAACGCCTACACCCGTCTGGTACCGGGATTCTGGGCCCCCACCGATGCCACCTGGGGTTGCGAGAACCGCACGACGGCACTGCGGGTTATTCCCGGCAGTGCCGCCTCCCAGCGGGTGGAATACCGGGTAGGCCCGGCGGATGCCAACCCCTACCTCGCCCTGACCGCGGCGCTGGCCTCTGGCTTGTACGGCATCGAGCAACAGATTGAGCCCGAGCCCATGGTGACGGGTAACGCCTATGACCAAACGCACCCCGAGCACCTCGCCCTGCCCCAGTCGCTGGCGGAGGCCGCGGCCCGACTGCGGCAATCGTCGGTGGCCCGGGAACTGTTTGGGGCCGAGTTTGTAGAGCACTACGCGGCCAGCCGGGTCTGGGAAGCCGCAGAAAACCGCAAACACGTGAGCGACTGGGAGTTGCAGCGTTATTTCGAGATTATCTGAGGCCTTGGGACCTGCTCTGCAACCGCCCGGCGACTCGGCCCTGAGCCCCACCAGCCCATGGACTAAAACGGAGCGGCTACGGCTGACTACTGCGTGACTGACTCAACCCCGATGACACTGACCGCCGACTGGAACTACCCCACCCCCATCGCCGTGGGCGCGGGGCGCATTCAGGAACTACCCGACGTCTGCCAGGGACTGGGCATTCGCGCACCGCTCTTGGTGACCGACCCGGGGTTGGCCGACCTCCCCATGGTAGCGGGCATCCTGGAGCACTGCGGGGCGGCGGGCCTGCAGGTAGCGCTGTTTTCAGACGTACAGGGCAATCCGACGCTGCATAATGTGGAAGCGGGTGCCGCGGCCTTCCGTGACGGGGACCACGACGGGGTGATTGCCCTGGGGGGTGGCTCGGCTCTCGACGCCGGCAAGGCCATTGGCTTTGTAGCGGGGCAGGGTCGGCCGCTGTGGGATTTTGACAACGGTGAAGACGGTTGGATGCTGGCCCGGGAGGACCGCATCGCCCCCATTGTGGCGGTGCCCACCACCGCCGGGACCGGTTCGGAGGTGGGTCGGGTAGCGGTGATCACCGATACCGAGGCGCGCTGCAAGCGACTGATCTTCCACCCCCAGATACTGCCATCACAGGTCATTCTCGACCCCGAGCTGACCCTGAGCCTGCCCGCCAAACTCACCGCCGCCACCGGGATGGATGCCCTGTCCCACAGTCTGGAGGCCTACTGCGCCCCCACCTATCACCCCATGGCGGAGGGCATTGCCCTGCGCGGCATACGGCTGGTGAAAGACTACCTGCCCCGGGCGGTGGCGGATGGCAGCGACCTGGAAGCCCGCACCCAACTGCTGGTGGCCTCGACCATGGGGGCCACAGCATTCCAGAAAGGATTGGGGGCCATGCATGCCCTGGCCCATCCCCTTGGAGCCCGCTACAACGCCCACCACGGCCTGCTCAACGCCATCCTCATGCCCTACGTGCTGCAGGCCAACCAAAGCGTGTTGGATAGCAAGCTTGAAGACCTCGCGCGGGCGCTCGATCTGGAAAACCCGGGCTTCACTGCGGTATTCGACTGGGTGCTGGCGCTGCGGGAGTGCATTGGTATTCCAAACGCGTTGGACGCCATCGGCATTGATGCAGCCGAAGCCGCGCTCATTGGCGAACAGGCGGCGAAGGACCCCACCGCCGAAACCAACCCCCGCGCCTTCACGGCAGCCCAGTACGCGGCGCTGTTTGAGAATGCGGTGATGGGACGGTTTGAGCCCATCGAATAGGGATCAGAACCCACCACCGCGCGCGCTGTTGCT
Source organism: Luminiphilus sp. (assembly GCA_022425845.1). GTDB lineage: Bacteria > Pseudomonadota > Gammaproteobacteria > Pseudomonadales > Halieaceae > Luminiphilus. Next base: position 5,916 of record JAKMEU010000009.1, read on the forward strand.
CGTGCCTGTGCCAGTGCCAGTGCCAGTGCCAGTGCAAAACCGGTCACAGACACCCACCTCGTATTCCACGGGCAGTTGCGCGACCCCGAGTTTCCGCTGCCCGACATAATTCGCCATATTTGAACGCGGTTGCGCAGTACTGCGCGGCCCCGCGGCCATCTTTGTTTGTCCCAATAACGCCATCGACTCACAGAGAACCCGAGGACGCGCGTTATGACACAGCCCACCCCCCTTCTTGCCAAGAACACATCGGACAGCCCCCGCACCCAGCGCAGCAGTCGCAAGCCCGGCTTCACGCGACGCACCCACCCGCGCAGTGCCCGGGCCCATCGCCGGGCCCTGCGGCGCGCGTTTCGGGAAGCCATACGGCGGGCCCTGAGCCGGCGGAGTATCGCACTGCTGACGGGCGTGCTGATGGTCGGGGGTGCGCAGGCCCAGGACGGGGGCTCACCCTATATACCGGTGTACAAGACCGAAGGGGGCTCGGCCTATGTGCTGCTGAAAAGCGACAACGTGGTGGACAACTATCTGGCGATTCATTTCGATGCGGCGGAGAACTGCAACGCCACCCTCACCATGCTGGATTACTATCTGGGCGCCCTCGACGCAGACCAGCAGTCGGGCTGGCTCCAACTTGACGGCCTGCGCTTTGACACCGGCCTCAGCGCCCACATGGACGGCGAACCCCGGGGGGAAACCGAAGCCGTCATCCGCTTCGACTTCGACTCTACCCGTGATGAGCCCGTGGGCCTGCTTTCCGTGAGCTTCAAAGCGGATACGGGTTTCATCCACGATCTGCAGATGCATGAGCAGGCCACCCTGCGCTACCGCGACGCCGAGGGGGACTGGACCGGCAGCATTGCTTACTCCCTGGCGGGAGCACAGCGGGAGATTGGTTCGGCGGCGCTGCACTGCGAGGATCGGTTGGCCGAGGTGGGGATGCCGGTGCGGGTTATGTTGTAGGTGGGCACAAGCGCTGCGCCTCACGCTACAGAGCTCCACCCTTAACTGGGCTGGCAAGGTGCGGCGGGCGGAGTTGGCGTTGAAGCGGATTCAGCGATGCGTCAGCAAAACCCTCGGCTAATTGCTGTTATATCGCTCAATCTCGGCAATGAATTGATCCGCATATTCCTCACACTTTTTGGGGCCCACCCCGTCGATGGCCAGGAATTGGCTTCGGGTCAGGGGCCGCTCCCGGCACATGGCGATAAGAG
>JAKMEU010000132.1 GCA_022425845.1 Luminiphilus sp.
TTGAACTGGTCGCCGAGTTTCACGCCTATCGTATCCGCCCCACTCGAATTGCTTACCGTTTGGGCATTGATATTGCGTTGATTGATGCCCTGCTGGCCGGGGAGCGCGAGCCACAGAAATTCGAGGCCCTGGTCCGAAAGTATCGCCAGCGCCGGTTCCGTCAGCGCCTGCGTGACGCAGAGAAAATCCGGGGCCAGGCGGCCTATGAGCAGCGGGAAATAGCACTTCGTGACTTGCAGACGCAGTCGGGAATTTAAACGCCTACTCTGTTTCCGATGCCGTCTGTGACTCCAACCATTGCAGCTTTTGCTGCAAGCGCTCGAGATCCAACTCGGCTTGTTCACGTTCGCCAGCGGCTAAAGATTTAACTTTTTCTCGCTGGGCATCAACAGCGGCATGCGCGTCGCGAATTTCCTCCCGAAGCGCTTCCTCACTGGCGGCGGCATGGGCGCTGTCAAATATTTTTGCTTCTGGCGTCTCCTCGCCACTGCTTTCAGTGTGCCGTGCTACCCGGGTTGGCATGGTCTGGGTGTCCCCCGCCTGCTGCCGTTGGGCGACGATCGAAGGCGAGGCAATTTCAAGCCCCGCGCCGTGGAGGCCATCGAGCATTTTGCGCCGGAGCTGGCTTCTCGCGGTCAGGGGATTGTCCACATCTTCCAGAAAGCCTGCGGCCCTATAAACCACCGCGTGATCCAGTAATTCCACAACCAGGACATAGGGGTCGTGAAGACCCGCGGCCTCCGCGGCCAAAAGAAGCTCCCGTTCAGCAACACCATGGTGGACGTCGTAGCCCAGTGACACTTCGGCCTGAATGATGGTGCCTTCCCGGTGCTGCACGGTGACGGGCTGTGTCACCAACAACAGATTGGGCAGATTGGTAAAGTCACGGGTTTCTGTCTGGATACGGGTACTGACCAGTGAGCGACGGGCGACCCGCCCAAACACGCCGTCGACGAATATGAAGTCGCCGGGTTTGAAGGGTCGAGTGGCTTGCAACATGATGCCCGCCATTGCGTTGGAGACGAAGGTGGTCGAGGACAGTGCAATGATCGCCGTCAGCACGACGCCCAGCAGGCTGAGAATCTGGCCGCGCACTTCGGAATCAATCGGCAGTGCAGCGATCAGTGCCACCAACACCGCAAGGCCGACTCCCCAGAACAACAGTTGGAACACCAGTGAACGACCATCACTGGATGTGCCGCGGTGAGACAGCCGACTCAGCACCAACAGGACCAGCGCCCCCACCAATAGGGTCGACAACGCTGGAATATAATCATTTAGCCCCAACATGGTGAGGATCATCCCGTATTGTTTGTATGATGGCCAGCCTTGCTTTTATTCCTCACCAAAGCTGCTACAGTTCCGCCCCGGAGGGTTTATGGCAACAGGGTTTGATCGCTGGATGGGTATGATGGAGACCGGTAGCCATGAAGGCCTCTGGGACCTGCTTCATCCCGATTGCGTGTTTTGGTCACCCGTGGTGCATACGCCCCAGCGTGGTAGGCCCGTGTCCTATGCCTACCTCTCTGCCGCCGGTAACGTCTTCAACGACAGTTTTCGGTACACCCGTCAGGTAGTCCAGAGCGACCATGGGGTGTTTGAGTTCGAATGTGTAATGGACGGTATTCAGGTGAACGGTGTTGACATGATCACGCTGCAAGATGATTTGATTGTCGATTTCAAGGTCATGGTTCGGCCCCTGAAGGCGATCAACATGGTCCACCAGAAGATGATGGCCATGCTTCAGCAGATGCAGGAGCAGGTCGCACAGTGACCCGCCACCCCTCAATCAGTGGCGCGCATAGCACCAAGCGGGGTGTGACCCGGTGGATACTGGCCGCCGCTCTGTTTTCTCTGTTTTCTCTTCAAGTTGTTGCCGCCGACCACTGGCATGGTGTTGACGATACGGCGCATTGTGACGTCTGTTTACACGCACAAGACCTACCCGTGGTTGCGTTTACCTCCGCGCCGCCCGTTACCTGCCGGTTTATATATCCCACCGCCGTTTATGCGGTTGATGTTCCGGCTACGCCACGCAGTTCCTCTGGGAATCGCGACCCACCTCAATCCTGAAAAAAACCTAAAACCACAGTCCAAAGGGGCTGAGCTTGTTTTTTTCAGGAGAGACACATGACTTTCGTAAGAGCTATTGCGGCTGCATGGGCTGGGTTGATGGTATCCAGCGCCTACGCCGAAGACGATTCAAATCCTATGGAGCACGTGCTGGTTACGTTGCCCCTACACCAGACAGCCACTGAGACCAGCCTACCGGTAACCGTGCTTACCGGAGACGAGCTGGCGAGAAGGGCTGCCGCCACACTGGGTGAGACCCTTGAAGGGCTACCTGGCGTTCACAATGCGAGCTTCGGTCCCGGTGTGGGCCAGCCGGTCATTCGCGGACTCTCGGGCCCACGGGTAACGACGCTGCAAAACGGTACCCGAAGCGCAGATGCTTCCTCACTCAGCGCCGATCACGTGGTGGCGGTAGAGCCTTTACTTGCCGACAGCATCGAAGTGTTGCGCGGTCCCGCCACACTGCTCTACGGCGGCGGCGCTATTGGCGGGGTCATCAATGTGCTGGATAACCGAATCCCAACCACAATGCCGCAGGACACGACCTGGGGTCTAGATTACCGATATACGGGCGCCAGCCGCGGCAACGCCGGAACATTTCGCCTCGATACCGCGTTGGGCCCAGTCGCACTGCATGCCGACGCCTTGTTCAGGGATACAGACAACCTGGAGGTACCCGCCGGCGCCGGCTCCGATGGAACTGACTTCTTACCCAATAC
>JAKMEU010000051.1 GCA_022425845.1 Luminiphilus sp.
GGGAAAGCCGGAAGTTGCACATACCCTGCTGCGCAACACGAGACCCCCCACCCTCGATGGGCAGTTATTCGTGCTGGCACTGCGTCAGGAGCGCGCCGAGCTCGAGCGCCGCTGGCTGGACGCGGGCAAACTGGCACATCGACGCCTTACCCTCACCCGGGATGCGCTGCCGAAGACGGCACCCGACGATTACCCGTCGGAAGCACACGCTGTGGGGAACGAGATTTGGGCGGATCTGATGCAACTCGACGACACCCAGCTGGAACGTGCTGTGGCATCTTCGGAAGGGGCCGACTGGAGAGGGTGGCTGACCCTGGCTCAGGCCTACAGATCGGGCCGCACTACAACGTATAACTGGCTGGCTTCCCATCCTGGACACACTGCGACCGAGCCGCTTCCTGCAGGACTCGGAGAATGGCTGGATACCGAAGCACCGATGAATATCGCCGTTCTCCTGCCGCTGTCCGGCCGATTGGCATCAGCGGGCACCGCCGTGCTGGAAGGCATGATGGAAGGCATCTACCGTCGCTTCAGGGATTACTCCACCCGACCTCGGATATTCACGGTTGACACTGAATTATGGCCCAGCGCAGTGGCCGCCTATCGAAGCGCATTGGCGCAGGGTGCGGATCTGGTCCTGGGGCCCCTGATCAAGTCTGAGGCCGAGACACTGGGCAATCTCCGAGACCGTCCAACGCCCATCATCGCGCTTAACCGACCCGAGACACTCGCGTCTACTGAGGCGTCTCACTGGCTTGCCATGAGCCTCGCCCCGGAAGACGAAGCCAGACAGATAGCGCGCCTGGCTTTCGGTCGTGGGCTACGGCGGGCGCTGGTCATACGACCCGATACGGAATGGGGCCGGCGTATGGAGGTAACGCTCAATGACCAATGGCGAAACCTGGGCGGCGTCACAGCGAGTGCTGTCACACTGACCGCAGAACCCTCCGTCTCTGAGCAAATTGGCGCAGGCACCGGGGCCACTGATTCAGAGCTCCGTATTCAGGCGCTGGAGCAGGCATTTGAAGCCCCCATTGAGGCCCGCGCCCGTCGAAGCAAGGATTTCGACGTGGTGTTTTTGTTGGCAAGAGACCCTGAGGAAGCACGGCGCCTGCGGCCGCTACTGATCTACCACTACAGTGGAGACGTTCCGGTTTACAGTTCCTCTGCCGCCTACAGCGGTCAAGATCAGGGTCAGAACCAGGATCTCAATGACCTGATATTGGTCGAGACGCCCGCCGTCCTCGATGCAATAGAAGTCGATCGATTTACCCGTCTCAATGCACTCGGCTTTGATGCAGTGCGTATGATTGACCATTGGCAGCAGGCGGAAGCGACTGATGCACCGGTGTTTCGGGGTCGCACAGGGATACTGCGGCGACGTGCCAATGGCGAGATTGAGCGCGAATTGAATTCGGTTGCTTTCGATGGCGGAAAGCTGAAAGCACTGGCATTACCCTGAGGGCATGGACAATGAGCTTATACCCGCAGGGTGAATACAAAGATTGGCCTGTCGGCGGAACGCTCTGCCGAATTATATCTGTGCGGGCGCGGCCTGCGTCCCGTCGCACGAAACATCCGCTGTCGACTGGGCGAAGTGGATCTGGTTATGTTCCACGGTGCCACCCTGGTGTTTGTGGAAGTCAGGCTACGTTCCCATCGGCGATTCCCCAATGGAGCCGCCTCGGTGACGGCGCGAAAACAAAAAAGGATCATGGCCACTGCAGGATGGTTCTTACACAGCAAGCCCGCCCTTCAGGCGAGCCCCATTCGTTTCGACGTGATTTCTTATGATGGCAGGCTCAGCAATGCGGCGCCCTGTTGGATCCAGCAGGCCTTTGATGCCACAGACTGATAGGGTAGCCCACTGCGCATGATCCCCTACGATGACCTCGCTAATTATTTCCGCAACTACATGGAGCAATTAAGCCTCTCTGTCGACGAAATCGCTGACGTCACAGAAGCCGCCGCACACCTCGCAGCAGAGACCATCATCAATGAAAACAAACTGATGGTTTGCGGCGTAGGTGCGGATGCGCCCAATGCAAGCCTGCTGGCGGAACTCTTGCAGCAGGGGCTTTACCGTGAACGGCCAGCCATTCCCGTTATCGAATTGACCAGCCGGCACATGGTCAGCCTGGATCCCGGCGTTGGCTGGTTGTCACAGCAAATTACAGCCCTGGGACAACCCGGCGACC
>JAKMEU010000053.1 GCA_022425845.1 Luminiphilus sp.
TTTCAGGGATGAAGAGAATCGATACGCGATTGATCTGGCAGTGGCTGCAGAGATAACGGTCATTTGCCAGCGCTGTTTGGGGCCTCTGGAGCAGAAGCTCGAGTCACGGTCACTGTTGGCGGCGTTGTGGAGTGAAGAGCAGGTCGAGCAATTGCCGCCTCGATATGACCCGGTCATCACTGAGGCCGAAATGGATCTGTGGGGAGTGATTGAGGACGAGTTATTGTTGGTGCTGCCAAGTTACAGCTACCACAGTGATAGAGAATGCGGACAGAAATCTGGCGTTACGGCGCAGTCCGCAGACAGCGCTCCAGGTATGGAGCCTGAGGGTAAGAAAGAGAACCCGTTCAGCGTTCTTTTGACGCTGAAGGAAGATGGTGACGGTTAAAGGGGCTGTGGTGCCGTAAGGGCATTCGGCCAATGGGAGGAAACAATGGCTGTACAACAGAATCGTAAAACCCGATCACGCCGCGGTATGAGGCGTTCCCACGACGCGCTGGAAGGACCAACGCTGACGGTTGACACAACTTCGGGTGAGGTGCGCCGGCGGCATCATGTGAGTGCTGACGGCTTCTACCGGGGTAAAAAAGTAGTCGATACCGGCTCCGACGACTGAATTGTGGCGCTGGGTATGACCTAACGGCATACCGTCAGCAACCACCAGTGCTGGTTTGAGATGATTCCGGGGGCGGGGCAGTGACTGAACAGAAGCTTGAGCAGCATCATTCGCTTGATGAGCGTAATGATGTGGCTTTTGTGTTCCCCGGCCAGGGGTCTCAGGCGGTTGCCATGCTGCACGCCGCGGGCGCTGCCGAGCCTACCGTTCGACACACGTTTGTTGAGGCCTCCGAGGTGCTGGGCACCGATCTGTGGGCCATGGCTCAGGACGGTCCTGCTGACGTGCAGGCCCTGACGGCCAATACCCAGCCACTTATTCTCACTGCAAGCATCGCGTTGTATAGGGTTTGGATAGAAGGATCGGGTGTGCGTCCTGCCGTTGCAGCAGGCCATAGTCTCGGTGAGTTCTCCGCATTGGTCGCCGCCGGCACTATGAAGTTTTCGGATGCTGTGCGGCTCGTTCGCCTCAGGGGACAGGCCATGCAGGAGGCCGTTCCCGTGGGCGAGGGCGCCATGGCGGCAGTGCTCGGCCTCGATGATGACGTCATCAACGCTGTCTGCGCCACGGTCAGCGCAGACAGCGTCCATAAAGTATTGGCTGTCAATTTCAACTCGCCCGGCCAGGTGGTGATTGCCGGGCACACACCGGCGGTGGAGCACGCAATGCAGGAATTAAAATCTGCAGGGGCCAAGCGGATCTTGCCGCTCCCGGTGAGTGCGCCTTTTCATACGCCTTTGATGAGCCCCGCAGCTGAGGTACTTGAGGAGGCTCTGGCAAAGACAGTCCTTCTCGATCCACAGATTCCTGTCATCAGTAATGTTGATGCAAAACCACATACCGACGCGGCGTCCATCGCCCGTTTTCTTGTGAAGCAGGTCGTTGCTCCGGTTCAGTGGACCGGCTGCGTGCAAACCATGATTCAAATGGGCTGTACGCGATTTGTGGAGTGCGGCCCGGGTAAGGTGCTGTCCGGATTGCTGCGTAGAATCGACCGCAATATTATTTGCCACGGCATCGAGAGTCCCGAGAACCTTCAAGATGCCCGGGGTTTGTTAAGCGAGGGTGCCTCAGCATGAACGATGTCAGTAAACCCATTGCCCTTGTAACAGGCGCGAGCCGCGGTATCGGCAGGGCAATTGCCGAGGGTTTGGCCGAGGCCGGGTTCACCGTTGTGGGTACGGCCACCACTGATGAGGGCGCTGCGCGGGTCGATGATTGGTTGGGGTCGATGGGTGGCGCAGGCCTGGTGCTCGATGTGGCCAGTCAGGAGAGTGTTGATGCGACCATCAAATCAATAAACGAGCGTTTTGGCCCCCCCCTGGTATTGGTGAATAACGCGGGTATTACGCGAGACAACATCCTTATGCGGATGAAGCCGGACGAGTGGGACAGCGTTATCAATACCAACCTGAATTCCATCTACCGGTTGAGCAAGGCGTGTCTGAGGGGTATGACCAAGGCGCGCTGGGGGCGTATTGTGACCATTACGTCGGTCGTGGGTTCCATGGGGAATGCCGGCCAAAGCAACTATGCCGCCACGAAGGCGGGGGCCGAAGGCTTCACCCGCGCCCTGGCGCGTGAGGTAGGATCGCGATCCATCACGGTCAATGCCGTTGCGCCTGGATTTATTGATACGGATATGACCCGCGAACTGTCGCCGGAAAACCGCGATATGATGTTGAGCCAAATACCCCTGGCAAGGCTGGGCCAGCCCAGTGAAATAGCGGAAACCGTAAAGTTTCTGCTGAGTGACGGCGCGGCCTACATCACGGGAGAAACCATTCATATAAATGGTGGAATGTATATGGCCTGAAGGGCTATCTGAATTGTTTTCTATCTTCAGGCGTTTACAGGTAGAATTCGCGAACCGACCGGGCGGGTGCCCGCCAACAATCTGGGAGATTAAAAGAGACCATGAGCAGCATTGAAGACCGCGTCAAGAAAATCGTCGCCGAACAGCTGGGTGTCAAAGAAGATGAAGTGCGTAGTGAGGCGTCTTTCGTCGACGATCTCGGCGCTGACTCGCTGGACACGGTAGAGTTGGTGATGGCCCTTGAGGAGGAGTTTGAAACTGAAATTCCTGATGAAGAGGCCGAGAAAATTACTACGGTTCAGTTGGCCATCAACTACATCAACGAAAACCTCGCCTGAGGATTACTCGCAATACAAGCCACGAGAGCCGCTCTACAGCACGTACGGAGCGGCTTTTTTTTGGCCCGAGCTCACGCCGACAGCGCTTGGGACGTTAAAGGAATGGTGTACGGAGACTGTTTATGAACGGTAATCGCGTGGTGGTGACTGGCCTTGGAGCGGTCACGCCGGTAGGACTGGACGTGGCGTCCAGTTGGGATGCCATTATTAATGGGCGGAGCGGCGCAGCCTCTATAACGAGCTTCGAAACCGAGGCTTTTACAACGCGCTTCAGTTGCTCGGTAAAGGACTTTTCCTGTGAGGGCTATCTCGCGCCCAAGGACGCCAAGCGAATGGATCCTTTCATCCAGTTTGGAATGGTCGCGGGCATACAGGCCATCAGGGACAGTGGTATCGAAATAACCGAGGAAAACGCAGAGCGTATCGGGTGCGCCATCGGTTCCGGTATCGGCGGCATTGGTTCGATCGAACGTAACAATGAATTGATCCTTAACTCAGGACCACGGCGCATATCACCGTTCTTCGTGCCCGGTGCCATTATCAACATGATCAGCGGTAACCTCTCGGTCATGTATAACCTACAGGGGCCGAATCTGGCCGTTGTTACGGCCTGCACCAGCGGCACCCACAATATTGGTTTGGGGGCGCGTCTGATAGCGACAGGGGAGGCTGACGCAATGCTCGTCGGTGGCGCGGAGATGGCAACTACGCCCGTCGGCCTCGGTGGCTTTGCGGCCGCCCGAGCGCTTTCTACCCGCAACGACGACCCGCAACGGGCCTCGCGGCCCTGGGATGCCGATAGGGATGGCTTTGTGCTGGGTGATGGTGCCGCGATGTTGATGCTGGAGTCGCTGGACAGTGCCCAGGCGCGGGGTGCCCACATTCACGCGGAACTCACGGGCTTTGGCATGAGTGGCGATGCCTATCATATGACCTCGCCGCCCGAGGACGGTCGGGGTGCAGCGCGGTCCATGAACAATGCCCTCAGGGATTCAGGCCTCAACCCGGCGGATATCGACTACATCAATGCCCACGGTACTTCGACGGTGGTAGGGGACCTCGCGGAGACGATGGCGGTTAAGTCGGTTTTTGGGGATGCAGCAGGCGATGTCGCTGTCAGCTCTACCAAGTCAATGATCGGCCACCTGCTCGGCGCTGCCGGAGCGGTAGAGGCCGTCTTAACTATTTTGGCCATTCGCGATGACGTAGCGCCACCCACTATCAATCTCGATAACCCTGGGGAGGGCTGCGACCTGAACTATGTGCCCCATACCGCCCAGGAGAGGGGCATTCGCCATGCCATCAGTAATTCTTTTGGTTTTGGCGGCACGAATGGGTCGCTGGTGTTCAGTCAGTTCTCGGGCTGATCGGCGGCATGGTCGGGGAGACCTTCTGGGTCGACGGTGTACAGGGCGCTAGCGTCCCCCCCGACGATCGAGGGCTCGGCCTGGCAGACGGTGTCTTTGAGACGATGCGTGTGGCCGCTGGGAGGATAGGATGGCGGCAGTTGCACGTGCAGAGGTTGGCCAAGGGCCTGCAAATATTGCGCTTTGCTGAACCCGAGGCGACGGCAGAAACCGTGGTGCTCGATGCCACGAGGCAGCTTGAGGCCTGTTTTGGCGCAGTCGATGGCACCTTACGCCTCACCGTAACGCGGGGATCCGGGCCCCGTGGCTATACCATCCCCAAGGGGGGAACCCTGCGCACTATCGTGCGTTTCAACTCGGGTCTTCAGGATCTTAACGTGCCAGCCAATCTCACCGTGAGTTTGATCAACTGGTCCCATCAGCCGCATTTTGCGGGTTGCAAACTACTGGCGAGGACCGAGCAGGTCATGGCGCTGGCCCAGGCCCATGATCGTGGGTTTGAAGAGGCCATCATGTGTGATTCAAATGGCGCCTGGCTGTCTACGGCGAGTGGCAACCTCTTTCTGAGACGGGGGGAAACGCTCATCACCCCGCCCCTGGAGTGTGCAGGCATAGCAGGAACCCGCAGGCGTGCCATCGTTGATCATTGCGCGAAGGCGGCGGGCTATGACATTCAGATCCGCCCCATCGGTCAAGAGGAGGAGAAACACGCGGAAGAGGCTTTATT
>JAKMEU010000077.1 GCA_022425845.1 Luminiphilus sp.
CCATGGCCCGCCCGAGGATCCCCTCGATGATGGCAATACGTTGAGAAAATAGCAGGATGCCGACGCCGACAACCACGGCCAGAATAATCCCCTTTTTCATCGCTCTGCGCTCCTATGGCTATTGTTATCTCTGGTTGGCCATCCCGGACATGGCGGTGGGTGTGTAGCCGGCACCTTGATTAGAATTAAATTTTGACACATGATATGCCAATATGCACAAGTTCCTGGCGTACATTCTCGGCGGCAGATTATACAGAAGAGGGGAAAGAAATGAAAAACTGGCAGGTTGCCGCAATCGTGGCTCTCTCGGTTTTTGTCGTTGCCGGTATGGCGCTGCCCGGACTGCTCCATTGGGCGGGGTTGCATCCCGAGTACAGCGGTCCCGTCACGTCCCTCCCTGGCAAGCGAGCCCTGATCATCACGACAAGTCATGCCGTCCTGTCAGCGCCCGGTGAGAGCGAAGGTGACGCCACCGGCGTGTTTGCCTCGGAAATGACGCACCCCTATTACTCGTTTCTCGACGGCGGCATGGAGGTAGACATAGCGAGTATTCAGGGAGGGGAGATTCCCATCGATCCCAGTAGTTTCTTCTTTGTGGTTAAATCGCCCCAGGACGAGCGCTATCTCAATGATCCGATTGCACGGGCCAAGGTAAAGAACTCCATCCCAATTGCAAAGGTGGACACTGACCAGTACGACATTGTGTTTATTTCGGGTGGCTGGGGTGCGGCCTATGATTTGGCACAATCCCCAGCATTGGCAGCCAAAATTAGTGAAGCGTATTACGGGGACAAGAATGCGATCATTGGCGGTGTTTGCCATGGTGTCCTGGGTTTGGTCAACGCCCGTGACCGAGACGGCCATTTACTTATTGCCGGGCGCCGTATGACTGGCGTAACGGACAAACAGATAACGGAGCTCGGGATTGCAATAACGCCGAAGCACCCGGAGACTGAACTTCGCAAGGCAGGCGTTGTTTTTGAAAGCCAAACGGCCTTCCGAGACTTCTTTGCCACCCATGTATCGGTAGATGATGAGCAACGCTTCGTGACTGGGCAGAATCAAAATTCAGGTCTTGAGGCGGCCCACAGGATGATGCTGGCCTTGTCAGCTCGGGAGTCATGACATGAATCGCATATTGAGTGTGCTGGTCCTGCTTTCCGGCGTTCTATTTTTATTTACTGGGGTTCAATGGTTGGTGGTGCCCGCTGATGTGGCACCGCAGTTCGGTTTGACCCTGGATGGGGGGCGGGGCCTGAGCTCGCAGATCGGCGATATGTCGGGTTTTTTCCTGACGCTGGGCTTATGCGCTTTGCTGGGCCTGACTTTGAAACAGCGGGTTTGGTATTACCCGGCTATTCTTTTGCTGTCCTTGACCGCGTTGGGGCGCTGCCTGGCCTGGTTGGTCCATGATGCGGCATTTGCAGTGGACCTCATTGCACCTGAGGTTTTGATTTCAATCCTGTACGGGTTTGCCGCTCGTCGGCTGACGGATAAGTAACCGTCCGGTGCAGAAGGCGATATTGAAATTCCTCGCGGTTTTTCCGCTGCTGGCAGTCAGTTCAGCCGTGGTGTTAGCCACTGAGGATATGACCTCGGCCGTATTGTCGTCCCTAGCGCTCGACGACTCGCGTCGACCCAATATCGTGCTGATTCTTGCCGATGACCTGGGCTTCACCGATCTGGCTTCCTATGGCAGTGAGATTCAGACACCCTCGCTGGACGCGCTGGCTGCACAGGGCGTGCGTTTCTCCAATTACCACTCGGCGGCAAACTGCGCGCCTGCACGGGCCATGCTGCTGACGGGCGTGGATAGTCATCTCGCGGGAGTACCCAACATTCCCGAACTGCTTGCCCCTGAGCAGCGCGCCGCTGCAACCCATTATCGAGGTGTCTTGGGCCATAACGTGGTGACGGTGGCTACCTTGCTTGAGGGTGCGGGTTATCGAACGTATATGGCGGGGAAGTGGCATCTGGGTATGGCCCCCGAGCAGCGACCCATCGCCCGCGGCTTCCAACGCACAGTGGCCATGATGGATTCGGGAGCCGATAACTGGGAGCAGCGCCCCTATTTACCGCTCTATGACCGCGCGAACTGGTTCGCTGACGGCGAGCGCTTCAATCTCCCAGAAGATTTTTATTCCTCTGAGTTTTTGGTGGACAAAATGATGGCCTTCATCGACGCCGATGCCCGTCAGGGCGCGCCGTTTTTTGCTTACCTGCCCTTTATGGCCGTGCATATGCCGGTTCAGGCGCCCCAGGAATTTATTGATCACTATGAGGGTGCGTATCTGCAGGGGTGGGACAGGCTGCGCAAACAGCGCCGGGAGCGGGCGGCGGCCCTTGGCATCATTCCTGACGATGTGGCTATGGTAAGGATGGCGACTACAGATGATTGGGACGCCCTCAGTCCGGATGACAAGGCGTATCAGGCGAAACGCATGGCCGTATACGCGGGCATGGTGGAGGCTATGGATGCTCATATCGGCCGATTGATTGAATTTTTGAAAGCCCGTGGCGATTACGACAACACCCTGTTTATTTTCACATCAGACAACGGTAGTGAAGCCAGTGGTCCGGCTGATCCCCGGGGGTTCGTAGCGGGCATCGGAACGCGCAGGATGGGCTACAGCGTGGCAATGGACGGCCTGGGGCTCAAGGGAAGTTTTGGCACAATCAGCCCCAGCTTCGCCAGTGCCTCGGCCAGCCCGCTGGCGTTTTACAAGTTTTATGCCGGGGAGGGTGGTATGCGCGTGCCGCTCATCATTGCGGGCGCAGGGGTGGCCGCAAAAGATACGATCACTCCGGCCTTTGCCTGGGTGACCGATATTGCACCCACCATACTGAGCTATGCCGGCGTGAGCGCGCCTGCCTCGCGTTATGCGGGTCGGGAAGTGGAGCCGATCACAGGCCGCAGTCTGCGGCCTCTTGCTGCTAGTGAGGTCGGGTCGGTCTACGGCGCGAACGATGCTGTAGGTTATGAACTGACCGGTCACGGCGTGCTGTTTCAGGGCGATTACAAACTGGTGGTTAATCAGGGCCCGCTGGGAGACGGTCAATGGCGATTGTTCAATATTGCAGAGGACCCCGGGGAGATGATCGATTTGGCCGCCACTGAGCCCCAGCAATTTCAGACCATGCTCAATGGTTATCAGAGCTATATCTTACAAAACAAGGTGATGCCCTTACCCGCCGGCTATACCCAGATGGGCCAGCTGCTGCGCAATGTTGTGCGAAAGGAGTTGGGGGACATGCCGCTTGTGCTGTTGTTCACGGCATTACTCCTTTTGCCTTTTGCGGTGATTTATAAACTGAACAGGAAGGGATCGTTATGACGCAGGTCTATCGTCTTTATGCGATGCCACACTCGCTGTACTCAGGCCGAGCACGGTCGTATCTGATCAAAAATGCCATTGGCTTTCAGGAATTTTCATCGGGCCATGAGAGCTTCAAGCGTGATGTGCTGCCTGACAGCAAGTTGCCCACTATCCCCACATTGGTGACGCCTGCGGGGGAGGTAATTCGCGATGGCGCAGCCATCATTTCCCACTTTGAAGAAAACCGAGGTTGGCCGAGCTTGCCCGAGGGTCCCAGGCAGAGAATTCTGAGCCTGTTATTTGATGTGATTGGCACGGATGGTCTGCTCAGGCCGGCTATGCATTACCGCTGGAATTTTCCAGAGAGTAACCAGCATTTCGTGGGCTTTCACTTTTTTCATTCCCAGCGAGATATGCCGGAGCGACGGGAAAAATCAGACCATATGATGGGGCGTATGCGTCACGCAGCAGAGGCATTTGGCGTCACCGAAGAAAGCCAATCCCTGGTTGAGAGCCTGTATCAGAATTTTCTTGAGGCGCTCAACCGTCATTTTGAACACGTCCCCTATTTATTCGGTTGGCGACCGAGCATTGGTGATTATGGTCTTTTGGCACCGCTGTATGCGCACTTGGGACGAGACCCTCATCCTGCGCGGATCATGCTGCAGCGCGCGCCCAGGGTATATCGCTGGGTTGAACGTATGAACAGGCTGGATCATGACATGCCAGAGTACTTTGAGCCGGGGTCGGATTTTCTCGAGAATGACGCCATCCCAGAAACGCTGATCAACGTATTGCAGACACTGGCCGTCGATTTTGTACCCGAGACGGAGGCCGCTGCGACAGTCATTAATGCTTGGCTGGATAGTAATCAGCCAGCGTCTGGAGTGGCAGCGATTGGCCGTCTAGCGGAAGCGCCTGGAATGGCGGAGTTCGTAGTACGTGACCGTACTATGACTGCGCTGGCCCAGCCCCACCGATTTTTTTTACTGCAGCGTGTACAAGCGAACTACGAAGCATTGACCGTTGGTGATCAAAGCGCCGTGCAGGGGTTATTGTCTGAATGTGGCTTGCTGCCGGTATTAGACTTTCGCCTGTCTCGAGCTATTTGTAGGCAAGGGAATCTGGAGGTTTGGGACGCCGTGTTGTGAACTGCTGCATCTTCTCTGGTGCGAAGCCCGCCGAACTGTACAAGGGAGCAAAGATAAAGGGAGCAAAGATTTTTTAGTTGTTGTAAATTGCTAGAAGTGACATCAAAAAATAATAGTAATCACGAGGGGTAAGTCATGGATAAAACGGTCTCCAGAGCGGCGATAGCCGTCGCAATTTCTGCCATCTCGGTGGGCGCCTTAGGTGCTGAACTCGAGGAGGTGCTTGTTACGGCTCAGAAACGAACCGAGAGCCTGCAGGATGTTCCCATCTCTGTCGTCGCCATTAGTGGCGAGCAAATACAAAACGCGTCGATCCGTACCTTGGGAGAATTGGGAGCCTACGTCCCCAACTTTTCGGTGACCGAAAATACGGTCAATACCATTATCACCATGCGCGGCATTTCGGTGGGGGCACAGCAATCCTTTGAGCAGTCGGTGGGTATGTTTGTCGA
>JAKMEU010000080.1 GCA_022425845.1 Luminiphilus sp.
AGATAGCCCCCTTCGCCACGACATCCCTCGGTGACGAGTGTTCCCGCGCCGTAGATGCCCGTGGGGTGAAACTGCCACATCTCCATATCCTGGACCGGGACGCCTGCGCGCAGCCCCATGCCGATGCCGTCGCCCGTATTGATGTGTGCGTTGGTTGTGGAGGCATAGATTCTCCCCGCACCGCCGGTCGCAAAGACAGTAGCTTTGGACTTCACGAAAACCGTCTCCCCGGTCTCCATACAGATCGCAATGACACCAGTGACCGCTCCATCCTGATTTTTTACGAGATCGACAGCAAACCATTCGTTGAAAAACACGGTCTCGTTCTTCACGTTGTTCTGATACAGCGTGTGCAGCAAGGCATGGCCGGTTCTGTCGGCTGCTGCACAGGTACGGGCCGCCTGACCACCCTCGCCATAGTTTTTCGACTGCCCACCGAATGGCCGCTGATAAATCCGGCCTTCCTCTGTCCGCGAAAAGGGAAGACCCATGTGCTCGAGTTCGAAAATCACCTCTGGCCCCACAGAGCACATGTATTCGATGGCATCCTGGTCGCCGATGTAATCGGAGCCCTTGACCGTGTCGTACATGTGCCAACGCCAATCGTCCTGCGGATCCGAACTGGCTATCGCACAGGTGATGCCTCCCTGAGCGGAAACAGTGTGTGATCGCGTGGGAAAAACCTTGGAAATAACCGCGGTTTTATACCCCGACTGGGCGAGTTGCAGTGCCGCGCGCATACCCGCGCCGCCGCCGCCCACAATCACTCCGTCAAAAGAAATAGTCCGCATTGTTGCCTCCAATTACGCGATCAGGCGGGGTTATAGCGTAAATTGCATCGAATCCAAGCCGAATTTCTCAGCCCCAGAGAATTTGGATGACCCAGAGCACATACACAAGCAGAGCCAAAACGGTCCCCAACTGGCATATGCGACGAAGGGTATTACCCCTCGGGCCAAGCATTCGTTCGGTTAGATAGTCGGTATAGACAGCCCAAAGACCGATCCAGGCATGGGCAGCGAGTGACAGCGCGGCAAGCAGCGTAAAGATGCGCATCCCGGTTGTCTCGTGCATCGCCTTCCAGGACGCGTAGTCGACGCCGCCCAGCAGAATGCCTGCCAGACAAACGAAATAGGCCAGAAGAATCACGCTGGTGATGCGTTGAATCAACCAGTCCGAGAGGCCTGAGCGGCTAAAACTTGTGACCTGGGTTACCATAGAACGACACCCCATGCGATCGCTGCCACGACGGCCAGGCCGATAACCAGCCTCGCGCCGTTGACCCCGCCCTGCATCGACTCACCAATGCCAAAATCCATAATGATGTGTTTGACGCCAGCCAACGCGTGGTAGCTGAGCGCCGTGGCAATGGCCCAGAGAACAGCCTTGCTCAGTGGCGTCGCCAACGTGGCAGCAATACTATCGAATCCTGCCTCCGAACTGAGGCTGACATCCAGGGCCCAGACCATGAGTCCACTGACGAGAAAAAGAAACACGCCGGAGAGCCTGTGGGAAATCGACACGTACGCTGTCACTGGCAACTGCATTGACGCAATGTCCAGGTTGACCGGACGTTTATCCTTACTGACCATGGGTTTCACGGGCTGGTTCCTCGCGCGAGCGGATTTGGGGGGTAATTCGCAGCGGCGAAGTATAAGCTGCCGCTACAGCCCTGACAATTTTCGTGACGCCGAGCAAATGTCAATTGCTACACATAACAATCTAAATTGACATTTTCAGGCGTCCCCATATAGTTTGGCGCTTCCCGCCACTGCTGTCCCAGGATGTTTTGATGACTGAGAAAAAAGCCACACTGTCTATTGACCACGGAGATGGATCCGTCAACACCATTGACCTCCCGGTCATGGAGGCCGAGCTGGGCCCCGATGTGGTGGGCGTTGCCAGCCTGACTTCAAACGGGCTGTTTACCTACGATCCGGGTTTTACCTCGACAGCGTCCTGTGAATCAAAAATCACATTCATCGACGGCGAAAAAGGCATTTTGCTGCATCGCGGCTACCCCATCGAGCAACTCGCCAAAGAAAGTGATTATCTTGAAACGTGCTATCTGCTGCTGTACGGCGAGTTACCTACCGCCACCGAGAAGCACGAATTTGTCTCAACGGTGCATAAACACACGATGGTGCACGAGCAAATACGTACCTTTTTCAATGGCTTCCGGCGGGATGCTCACCCTATGGCTATCATGTGCGGTGTGGTGGGGGCGCTGTCGGCGTTCTATCACGACTCCACGGATATATCAGATCCTTACCACCGGACGGTGGCGGCCTACCGCCTGATTGCAAAGATGCCCACCATTGCCGCCATGAGCTACAAGTTCAGTATCGGCCAGCCTTTTATGTACCCCGATAACAGCATGGATTACGCCACGAATTTTCTGCACATGATGTTTGGCGTACCCTGCGAGCCAAGCAGAGTGTCCCCGACCATCGCCCGGGCAATTGACCGTATTTTTCTTTTGCACGCTGACCATGAACAGAATGCGTCAACATCTACCGTACGATTAGCCGGATCATCTCAAGCGAACCCCTTTGCCTGTATTGCTGCGGGCATTGCGGCCCTCTGGGGCCCGTCACACGGGGGCGCCAATGAAGCCGTCGTGAAGATGCTTGAGGAAATTGGCACCGTGGACAACATCGATAAGTTTATTGCACGGGCCAAGGACAAAGACGACCCATTCCGGCTGATGGGGTTTGGTCATCGGGTTTATAAAAACTTTGATCCCCGCGCCAAGGTAATGAAGCAGGCTGCCGACGAAGTGCTCGGTGAACTGGGAATTCAGGATGAGATGCTCGAAATTGCCAAGCGCCTCGAGGAAATTGCCCTACAGGACCCCTATTTCATTGAGAAAAAACTCTACCCCAATGTCGATTTTTACTCCGGCATCATCCTGAAGGCCCTGGGAATACCCACCTCCATGTTTACGGTAATTTTCGCCATAGGAAGAACAGTTGGCTGGATCGCGCATTGGAATGAAATGATTTCCGGCAGTTACCGCATTGGTCGACCCAGACAGTTGTATACCGGCTATCCGCAGCGCGACTACACCCCATTGGACCAGCGCTGATTGAAAGCGCTGGCAGGAGGAGACTGACCCACCATGACACAAGCAGACGCCGTCATCAGTGGCACGGGGCTCTTCACGCCTGAGGAATCGGTAAGCAACGAAGAACTCGTTACCGCCTTCAACAGTTGGGTGGATCTTTTCAACAGTGAAAACGCCGAGCAAATTGCTCGTGGAGACATTGAGCCCAAGACCCACTCCTCGGCCGAATTTATCGAGAAAGCCTCGGGCATACGGTCCCGCTTTGTACTCAACAAGGCCGGCATCCTCGATCCCACCAGGATGACACCCGCCATACCCGAACGGCCGGACGCTGATCTTTCGGTCATGGCAGAGATCGGTGTAAAAGCCGCGGAGCAGGCGCTAGAAATGGCTGGCATCAGCGGCTCTGACCTCGATGCGGTTATTGTTGCCGCCTCGAACATGCAGCGGGCCTACCCTGCGATGGCAGTCGAGGTGCAGGACGCCCTCGGCGCAAAAGGTTTTGCCTTTGACATGAACGTAGCGTGCTCGTCCGCGACCTTTGGTATTCAACAGGCACGTGACGCGATTCGCTCGGGCTCTGCCCGCAGGGTGCTTATGGTCAACCCGGAAATCTGTACCGGCCACCTGAACTTTCGCGATCGGGACTCTCATTTTATTTTTGGCGATGTGGCGACAGCCGTTGTGATTGAGGCCGAGGATACAGCCCGGTACGGCGCGCGCTACCAGATTATCGACACCCGCCTGCAAACCCTGTTCTCCAATAATATTCGTAATAACTTCGGCTTTTTGAACCGGGCGGATGAAAGCGGGATCGGCAGTATCGACAAGCTGTTCGTGCAGGAGGGGCGAAAGGTGTTTAAGGAGGTTTGTCCCGCCGTTGCAGAGCAGATCTGCCAACAGCTGGACGATCTTGATATCGCGCCGGAACAGTTGAGTCGCTTGTGGTTACATCAGGCCAACCGAAACATGAACGACCTCATTGCCCGACGGGTTTTGGGCAGGGATCCCACCGCGACTGAGTCGCCTACCATCCTCGACACCTATGCCAACACCTCCTCGGCCGGCTCGATCATCGCGTTTCACCTCAACCGTCAAGACCTCAACACCGGGGACATAGGGGTTCTTTGTTCGTTTGGCGCCGGCTATTCCATTGGCAGCGTCGTGTTACGCGCCGCCTGAACTCACCCGCGCGAAATCTTCGTAGCAAGGCAATCCAGTAACGCGGCACAGTCTGACTCAGAGCCAACCGTGATACGTAAATAGTCCTCTATGCGCGACTTGTCCCAGCGGCGAACCAAAATATTGTGCTGCCTGAGATGCTCAAAAAGCAGCTTACCCTCGTGCTTGGCATGCCGCGCAAATACAAAGTTTCCAGCACTGGGCAGCACATCAAAACCCAACTCACCCAGACCCAATGTCAGGGCGTCGCGATTGCGCATCACCAGTTCACTGGCGCTCCGAAACCAATCGACATCCTCTACTGCCGCGAGCCCCGCCGCCTGCGCTATCGCGTCGACAGGATAACTGTTGAAACTGTCCTTGACGCGCCTTAGCCCCTCGATCAAATCGGGGCACGCCAGTGCATATCCCAGTCGCATACCTGCCAGGGCGTGAGACTTGGAAAAACTTCGGGTCACCACCAGGTTATCTGCGGTGGCAAGCAGTGCAGCCGCTGACTCTGCACCAAACCCATAGTACGCCTCATCAATGACAACCAGGCGATCGGGGTTGCCGTGTATCAATTCCCGTAATTGGTCCAGCCGCAGCGCTTTGCCGGTGGGAGCATTTGGGTTGGCCAACAGGATTGACCCCCGCTTTTCGGCGAAGAGAGCGACGTCAACCGCCAGATTTCCATCCAGAGGGAGCGCTGTCAGGTTCAGTCCGTATAGCTGCGCCCAGACCGGGTAGAAACTATAGGTAATGTCCGGGACCAGGAGGTTTGGCTCACTGCTTAGCAGCCCAAAGAATATATGCGCCAAGACCTCGTCAGAACCGTTACCCAGAAACACATGTTCCGGCGACAAACCTTCGGCCTCGGCAATGGCCGCACGAAGGTCCTGACCATCAGGGTCGGGATAGCGGCGCAGGCTATCCCCCGCAACGCCCTGAATGGCCGCCATGACGCGACCAGAAGGTTGCAGTGGGTGCTCGTTGGTATTGAGCTTAATCAGGCCCTGAACCCTGGGTTGCTCTCCCGGGGTGTACGGCTCAAG
The DNA here is from genome assembly GCA_022425845.1 of Luminiphilus sp. Taxonomy (GTDB): domain Bacteria; phylum Pseudomonadota; class Gammaproteobacteria; order Pseudomonadales; family Halieaceae; genus Luminiphilus. Next base: position 5,284 of record JAKMEU010000080.1, read on the forward strand.
GCCTCCAAGCACCGGGCCCCAGAATTTGTTCATGTCATCCTGCCATTTTAAAACGTCGTTCTAGGATAGCCGACGTAAACCTCAACTGTCAGTGCTTACATCAAGGAGATTCAACAGTGTTGCCTCGTCCATATGCCGCACATCACTCCCAGTGACCAGATAGACAATTTGCTCAGCAATATTACTGGCGTGATCCCCTATGCGATCGAGACTGCGCAATGCCCAAATTTGATCCATGCACGACTTCAACGTCGCTGGGTTGTCACGAATTGCAGCTTCCAGAAGCTGCATCCCTGCGTCGTAATCCTCCATGGAATCTTTGTTGGCCAGCATCACTCTCACCGCGGCATCAACGCTCAACCGGGCAAACGCATCGAGGGCCCTACGCAACATATTACTGACATGTGTCGCAAGCGCTGTTGTATGGTTTTCCGCTACGCGAACCGGCAGCCTAACCGTGGACTTTAGTGCCATTTGGGCAACCTTGGACGCTTCATCGCCGATACGCTCGAGGTCAGTCGTTACTTTGGCGATCGATATGATCAGCCGCAGGTCAAACGCGGCAGGTTGCCGTCGGGCAATGATTCGGGCGCATTGATCATCGATCTCCACCTCCATCTGATTAATATCCCGATCCATTTGAACGGCTTCTTCTGCCGTATCACCTGCACCACTGAGAAGAGCCTCTGTGGCAAGACGAATCTGGCTCTCCGTTTTTCCGCCCATCTCAAGGAGTGAGTTTTTTATGGCCTCAAGCTCCTCTGCAAACCGGGTTGAGATATGCTGCCTCGCGCCCAGCGATCCAGACTTTTCTTCCATCATTACCCGTACCGCCCTGTAATGTAATCTTCCGTCGCAGGTTCAGACGGATTGGTAAATATTTTATCTGTGACGTCATACTCAATAACCTGCCCCTGATTCAGGAAGGCAGTACGATCGGAAACTCGCGCAGCCTGTTGCATATTGTGTGTCACGATCACGATGGTATATGACTGCTTCAATTCGTAGATCAATTCCTCAATACGAAGGGTGGAGATAGGGTCGAGAGATGATGCCGGCTCATCCATCAACAGCACCTCGGGGCGAACGGCAATCGCCCGCGCTATCACTAACCTCTGCTGCTGTCCCAGCGAGAGTATGGCAGCGTTGCGTCCCAGGCCATCCTTGACCTCATCCCAAAGCGCAGCGAGACGAAGCGAGTTTTCAACAATCTCATCAAGGTCCCGGCGCCGTCGGACACCACCAATTCTAGGCCCGTACGCCACATTGTCATAAATACTCATGGGGAATGGGTTCGGTCGCTGAAACACCATTCCAACCCTGCGTCTCAGAGCAGTGACATCGGTAGCTGGGTCCAGGATATTCAAGTCATGAAGCATGATGGAACCGGAGTACCGGCACCCTTCGAGCATGTCGTTCATCCGATTGAAGCAGCGTAACAACGTTGACTTTCCGCAGCCGCTGGGCCCGATAACCGCCGTCACCTCGCCCCCGGGTATCGACAGGTTGATGTCCACGAGGGCATTGGGCTCATCGGGATAGGTTAGTGACAACCCGTTCACTTCTATTCCAGGGGCATACCCACCTTGGCGGACGCGATGACTCGATGCAGCAATGAGTGCTTCTCTGTGATCCATGGCCTATTTCTCAGTCCAGCCCTGTTTGAACATACCGTCTTCGGAGACTCATGCGCAGCAATAGAGCAACGATGTTGAGCGTAACAATAACCGCCACCAATAACAGACCCGCTGCCGCGACAATGCCCAGCCGCCCATCACCAGCCGGCGCATGCATTGTCAGGTCATAAACGAAGAACCCCAGATGCATAAACTTTTGTTCCAGGTGAATGAATGGGGCTTCAAGACCGATGGGCAGTGAGGGTGCGTATTTAACGACGCCCACCAACATCAGGGGTGCGACCTCGCCTGCTGCTCGGGCGACGGCCAGAATAACCCCAGTCAGGATTGAGGGCGTTGCTGCAGGTATAACCACATAAAGGACTGTTTCAACTCGTGTTGCCCCGAGAGCACGGCTCCCCTCACGGAGCGTCGCCGGCAGCCTGGACAGTCCCTCTTCTGTCGCGACTATGACCGTTGGCAATGTCAGGATCGCCAGAGTCAGGGACGCCCAAAGCAACCCGGGAGCACCGAAAGTGGGATCGGGCAAATTTGACTCGAAAAATAAAGCGTCAACCCGGCCACCGATCACATAGACAAAAAACGCCAGGCCAAAAACGCCGTAAATGATCGATGGTATGGCGGCCAGGTTTTGCACGCCGATACGCAGCAGCTGGGTCGACCAGCCATCGCTGGCGTATTCGGTAAGGTAAACCGCCACAACAATTCCCAATGGAGCCACGATAACCGCCATCAGCAGCGTCACGACCACCGTACCCACAATGGCAGGGAAAATACCCCCGGTCACTGACAACTCACTCTCCCCGGAAAAAAGAACTTGCCAGTTATAACGCTCTTCCACTCCGCCAGCGGTGATCACGGTTTGCGCCTCCAGGAGCCAACTGCCGCCGATGAACAACAGAAAGCCCAGAAACAAAATGACCGAAAAAATCGCCAGAAATGTGGCTGCAGCGGTGAGTGCAGTCATCACCCCACTCACCGGTCCTTCGTTCACCGTATTGGCCATCAATCCAGGCGTCTCCAGGGTCGGCTTAATGCTCATCACTGCGGCCTGTATCTTGATTGCATTCTGCGGCGGATCAAGTGACCCAGCGTGTTCACAATGAAAGTCAGGCCAAAAAGAAGAAGCGCTCCGAGGAATAGAATCCGAAAGTGCATGCTGCCGACCGCTGCCTCGGGCAATTCGATAGCCAGTGTCGCTGAAAGGCTCCTAACGCTGGCAAAAAGATTCCAATCAGTACCCGGCGCATTTCCAGAGACCAACAGGAAGATCATGGTCTCGCCAATAGCTCGCCCAAAGCCCAGCATGATGGCGGAAATAATTCCGGGCGCTGCGATTGGCAGAACAACATCCCAAAAACTGCGCCACGGAGTGGCACCCAGGGCAATACTTCCGGCAGCGCCAATTCTCGGCACCTCGTAGACAGCTTCTTCCGCAAGAGAAAAAATGGTGGGAATGATCGCGAAACCCAGAATGAGCCCGACCAGCACACTGTTGAGCTGTTGCACCGCAATACCGCGCTGGGCAAGCCACACAAGGAGTGACCCGTCGGGCAGTTGACTCTCTAGCAGGTGGCCCATACCGGCTCCGGTGAGCGCAAGGAACAGAAGAAGGGGAATAAGACGGACCGGCAGTGCCCTGATTTCGCCAATGTTTCTACCCCAGGATGGCGCCGCTCGAAGAAATATGAAAGCCAGTAGCCCGGCAACGGGGATGGCCAGCGCGGCCCCTATCATCTCAGGCAGGCTGTCAATAAGACGTGGAGCCAGCCAAACCGCAGCCAGCCCCGCGACAACGACGGTGGGAAAAGATGCAATGACTTCAATCAACGGCTTTATTTGCTCACGACGGCGGTTCGGTAGAAAGTACCCCACAAAAATGGCAGCACCCACGGCCACAGGAATCGCAAGTAAAAGCGCAACCAGAGCCGCCTTCAACGTTCCAGCCAATAAGGGAACCAGGCTCACCTTGCTCTCAAAACCATCCGACGTGGCGCTGGGCTGCCAGTAATAACCCGCGGCCTGGTAGCCCTCGTGATGGGTGGGCATAAACAGTCGCTGGGCAACGTGCTTTCGGGATTGGCCCTCTATCTCAAAACGTCTGGAAGCACCTTCGTCGTACTCGGCGCGGAAAACCGAGGCCCCGAGCCAGGACGCCGCAACGGCGCGCGCCCCTACTGCGGACAACAATGTGGCCTCTGTTCCACCCAACCGCCAGTGATAGACGTTGCCCGACCGCGTGGTGACCAGCAGCTGGCGATCCCGGGATACCTCGCTGACGTGACGAATCCCATCAGAGATCTCGATACCGCGCAGCCGGCGAAGAGACGGCCTCCCCCCCTCGAAAACGAGATGAACTTGCTCGAGGGTGTTCTCAGTCACAAGCACCCAGCTCTGCAGCCCTGGAACAACAAGCGCGCGCCGGTGCGGCACGAAATTCCCATTATCACTTGTCTGAAAAGCGGGACTGGCAGTGACGTCAAGTAACCAATAGGCACCACTCCTGAACATGAGGATCAGCTGCTGGCCTGCAGAATCAACGCTTGCCATGGAGAGGTCGCTCCATCCAAATGTAGAGGGCAACGCATAGGG
>JAKMEU010000081.1 GCA_022425845.1 Luminiphilus sp.
GGACAGCGGCGTACTGGCTCGGCTTCGAGCTCCCGCTGCCAGCAATGGGCGAACAGTGGCGCCTCTTGCCGCAGCAGAGCTCGCCGAACAGGCGGATGCACTCGCACAACAAATAGCCGCCGTGCGCCAGTCCGGCGAACTCAAGCTCAGCGGAAACAAATCCCTGGTTGAGCAGCTCGGACTCGAGAAGCTGGATGCAGCCCTCGAGCCCCTGCGCGGCAGCGTCCAGTTGGTGGACAACCTCTACCAAACCATGATCGATACCCTGCCGCTCTCTGACAATCTCAGTGAAAGCCTCAACAATCTGAAACTCCCGCTCGCAGAGCTCGCGCTGCGGGAACCCGAATTCTTCCAGAATCGAGAGCATCCGGCTCGCCTTCTGGTCGAGCGGCTCAGCGAGGTCAGCGCACTGGCGCCGCGCAACAATACCCGGGTAGAGCAACGGGTGGATGAAGTGCTTAGTCGCGTAGAGCAAGATTTCAATGGCGACCTGCGGACCTTTGATACCGCGCTGTCGAAAGTCACCGAGCTCGCCTTGTCGATGCTTAAACAGCAGCAGCGCAATATCCAACGTCAGGTGGCCGCGGAGGAGGGCAAGGAAAAACGCGAGCAAGCCGCCCTCGAAGTTGACAGAGATCTCGGCCAATATTTGCCCGACGGTCTGATGCCAGCAAGCCTGCTTGGCTTCGTTGAATCTTTTATGCGTGACGAGTTGGTTCTGCTGCGACTCAGGGAAGGGGAAACCGCTCTCTATGAAGATGCGCTGGCCCGCATAGCCAAGCTTGACGCCGCGCTGCAGCAGACGATTGAGACCGGCAATCCGCTCCCTGCAGAAAAGGCATCTACGCTGGTGAGCCATCTGACGGACGAGCTGGGTGATGAGTTCCTGACCAATGAGACCGAAGACGTCCTCAAGCGGCTACAGGACCAACTCACGGGACAGGAACCCATTGATTTAACCGCCTCCTCGCTGTCGGAACCCGAAGTTTTTGCAGAGCCGAACTTTTCACAACGCCTCGCGCAACTGCCCCGGTTGAATCGATGGGTCCGAAGGGCGCGTGAACTGGAGAAGAAAAGTTGGATTACGGAAGCGTTGGACGACGGATCTGCCCGCAACCTGCAACTTATCTGGAGCAATTCAACCGGCACCCGGTTCGCTTTCGCCAATGAACAGGGCCACAAGGTCAAGGACATCAACCTCGTCGAGCTGGCCCGACAACTGGGGCGCGGACTGCGCCCGCTCGCACCCTCAGAGCAGCTTTCCATTATCGAGAAAAGTGTTTTCCAAAGTCTGGAAAAGCGGCAGGGGGACCTCACCAGCCTGACCCAGCCCCCGCAAAACGCCCTGCAGACACGCTCAGACATGGTCGATCGGGCCCAGAGCAAGATTCGCAGGGCAAAGCGCCGTGGCGTCACCGAGTGCGCCGTTGCCATTCACGCTGAAGACAGGGCCACAGTAGAAGAAATCATCGTCCGGCTGCGAGATGGAAAAGTCGACATAGACTTCGAAGGTGAACTGTCCCCGTCAACCCACGGATTCATTGTGAGCACTACCGATTCAAAACAGCTGGCCACCGTGCTCACCGGAGAGTCGTCAAATTCGCCGCCCGCTGGAATCAGCATCGCCGAAATCGATGGGACTGCTGAGAACGCTGAAGACCTTTGGAGGAACCTTGAAGAGGTAGCGAAGAGGGGCCTCGCGATGTCGCCCAATACAGGCCTGGTCGCAGAGCAGAAGGCTCGAGCAGGCGACCTGGCGGGCGCCGTCAGGAGCACCTACGCACGCCTCATTGAAGACATGGCGCCGCGATTTTCCTTACAGCCTGTGCACCGTCGTCCCGCGGGTGCGGCAACCATCACACAAACCCGTTATAAAGTACTGATCGACGGAGCGTCCGACAGCGGTGGCGAACTGGGTCGGGCCACGGGCTATCACTCATCGGCACTATCCATTGCGCTGGATTGCGCAAAGGTTAACAACGTCTGTACCTATGCAGAATCACTGCTTGCCAACGGGAGGACGCTACCGTTATTCCAGCTTCACATCAGCACAGACGCCGCACTTCATCATGAATTCCTGGAATTCTTGCTCGACCAGGTTTCGGAAAGCGGCGTGGGCACCGACCGCCTGTATTTCGAACTCAAGGACTCGACCCGCCTTCGAGAAGAGACGCGCGCTGCCGATTTTGCCCGGACACTGCGCTCGATAGGCTGCCAAATTGGTATAGCAGACGTGCATCCGAAACGTGGCAGCACCACACAACTCCAAAGCCTCAATCCCAATGTGCTCGTGCTCGATGAAACCCTCTGGCCTCTGACTTCGGGGGACGGGCAAATGGGCGCCCTGCACCAGACCATCAGCGATCTGCATCATCTGGTGGGAGAAGACGTGGTGCTCCGTGATTCCCGCGATGAACACATGGCAAAAGAGCTCGGCATTGATTTTATCGAGACCAGCGATACGCAGGACCTGCTGCCCACCGCGCTGCAGGAGGCTCTGCCAGAAATAGCTCGGTGAAAACCCTGAGCGAGACCCTAAATCGACGGTCTCTGGAACGAAGACGTCGCAACAGCCATCGACAAAACGGGCCGGGGGCGACGCTCATCGCCATAACCCGCTATAATAACCCCGCAATTTCAGGGGGCAATTAGACCATGTTTCAATACTCTGTGGGCATCATGACCCGCCCCGATGCGGCCTGGCGTCGACTGGCCGACCTTGACGAAACCAGCCAGTCCCTGATGCTGCTGTACCCCCTGATATGGGCCATTCTGCCCGCCGTCTCCTGGTATGTGGGCACGACTCAGGTTGGCTGGACCATCGGAAGTGCTGAAGAGGTCACACGACTCACGGAGGACAGCGCCAGGCTCATCAGCTTCCTTTTCTACAGTGGCATGGTGAGCTGTGTGGTCGCTATCGGCTACTTCATTCACTGGATGGCTGAAACCTATGGCGCTCACTCGTCGTTCGTAAGAGGCATACTGATTGCCAGCGTCTGTGCGACCCCGCTGTTTCTTGCCGGCGCGGTGGGATTCTACCCAGTGCTTTGGTTGGATATGCTGGTGGGGGTTTTCGCAGTCTGCTGGTCGACTTATTTGCTCTATACTGGGATTCCGATCGTCATGGGCATCCCGGAAACGCGAGGGTTCCTTTTTGCCAGTGCGGTCATCGCTGTATCGCTGGTTGTTCTCGTCTGTCTGCTGGTTGCCACCACGCTGCTCTGGGAGTGGGGAGCAATGCCGACATTCACAGATTGAGTTTTCGTCACCCAAAAAAGCTGGCACTGCGTAGTAGGTAGTCGACATCATGCAAAACCCAAGAACCCTCGGCTGAACGCGGACCGCGCAACAGCACGTGGAAATACCCGAGTACGAAAGCCCAGGATTGATCCGCTGGAGGAACTGAATGACCGTTGTAAACACGGCAGCAAATGCTGAGTCAGTGACCTACAACTACAAGGTCGTACGGCAGTTTGCCATTATGACGGTTGTTTGGGGCATTGTGGGCATGGGGGTGGGCGTCTGGATTGCCGCCCAACTTGCCTGGCCCGCACTCAACTTTGACCTGCCCTGGACCAGCTTTGGGAGGCTGCGGCCGCTGCACACCAATGCAGTGATCTTTGCCTTTGGGGGCTCCGCATTGTTTGCCGCCTCCTATTACGTGGTTCAGAGGACCTGTCAGGCGAGGCTCATTTCCGACACCCTCGCGGCCTTTACATTCTGGGGCTGGCAACTGGTGATCGTGGCGGCGGCCATCACCCTGCCCATGGGTCTCACCAGTTCCAAGGAATATGCCGAGCTGGAGTGGCCCATCGATGTGCTGATCGCCATTGTCTGGGTGGTCTACGGCATTGTCTTTTTTGGCACCATTGTGAAGCGCCGAGTCGAGCATATTTATGTGGCGAACTGGTTTTTTGGCGCTTTCATCGTCACGGTGGCGGTGCTGCATATCGTCAACAGCGCAGCGCTGCCCGTCAGCATGACGAAGTCTTACTCGGCTTACGCCGGCGCTGTCGATGCCATGGTGCAGTGGTGGTACGGGCACAATGCGGTAGGGTTTTTCCTGACCGCAGGCTTCCTTGGAATGATGTACTACTTCGTCCCCAAGCAGGCTGAACGACCTGTCTACTCTTATCGGCTCTCGATCGTCCACTTCTGGGCGTTGATCTCCATTTACATCTGGGCGGGACCCCATCACCTGCATTACACCGCCCTCCCTGACTGGGCACAGAGCCTGGGCATGGTCATGAGCCTGATCCTGCTCGCGCCCTCATGGGGCGGGATGATCAACGGCATCATGACCCTGTCGGGGGCCTGGGACAAACTCAAGGACGACCCTATCCTTCGGTTTCTCGTGGTCAGCCTGTCTTTTTATGGCATGTCCACGTTCGAAGGGCCCATGATGGCGATCAAGACGGTCAACGCACTCTCCCACTACACCGACTGGACCATCGGTCACGTCCATTCGGGGGCGCTGGGTTGGGTTGCCATGATTTCAATCGGATCCCTCTACCACCTGATACCAAAGCTTTATGGCAAAGAGCAGATGTTTAGCATCCCGCTGATCAACCTGCATTTTTGGATGTCCACCATTGGCACGGTTCTCTACATCGCTTCGATGTGGGTCAACGGCATCATGCAGGGCCTCATGTGGCGAGCCTATAATCAGGACGGAACGCTGACCTACTCCTTTGTAGAATCCGTTGTGGCGAGTCATGCCGGCTATGTTGTGCGCCTGCTGGGCGGCGGAATCTTCTTCGCAGGCATGCTGGTCATGGCCTATAACGTCTGGATGACGACGCGCCGGCATATCCCCGAGGGAGACCGAACCGCAGAAGCCATCGCAGCAGTCCAGGGAGGCCTCTCATGAAGCATCAGAAAATAGAGCGCAGCCCGAGCCTGATGATAGGCCTCATTATCGTCGCGATCAGTTTTGGCACCCTCGTTGAGCTCGTTCCCCTCGCTTTTTCGAAAAGCACGACGACTCCCATTGAAGGCCTGGAGCCCTACTCTGCGCTTGAGCTTGAGGGACGTGACATCTACATCCGCGAGGGCTGTAACACCTGCCACTCCCAGATGATTCGCCCGCTGCGGGCCGAAACCGAACGATACGGCCATTACTCCGTTGCAGGCGAGTTCGTCTATGACAGGCCGTTCCTTTGGGGGTCGAAGCGTACCGGCCCTGATCTCGCGCGCGTTGGCGGCCGCTACAGTGATGAGTGGCACAGGGCCCATCTCTACAATCCCAGGGATGTGGTACCTGAATCAAACATGCCGGCCTTCCCCTGGCTCTTCGAAGCAACAATAGATGCTGACATCACGCCTCGTAAGATGGCAACGCTGCGTAAATTAGGCGTGCCCTACACGGACGATGATATCGCCGGGGCAGAAGCAGCGGTGACAGACGTCCGGGAAATTGACGCCCTGGTCGCCTACCTCCAGCAGCTGGGCATCCTGATTCAGGGCCGTCGCTAATATGGATATCAATGACCTCAGGGGCCTCAGCACAGCTTTTCTGCTGATCGCCTTTATCGCACTGGTTATCTGGGCGTATGGCCGAGCACAAAAAAAACCTTTCGATGATGCGGCCAACCTCCCCTTCGCCGATGGTGATGTAGCAGAGCGAACACGCAATGAGGTGGTGAACCGTGACTAGTTTCTGGAGCGGCTGGATAATCCTCCTCACAGTGGCCCAACTGGTAGCAACCCTGTGGGTGCTGCTGGGCAACAAAAAACCACCCAATGAGGCAATCAAAACCACAGGACACTCCTACGACGGGCTGGAAGAACTGGATACGCCGCTGCCCACCTGGTGGGTTCTGATGTTTGTTTTGACAATCGTTTGGTCGGTGGGCTATCT
>JAKMEU010000140.1 GCA_022425845.1 Luminiphilus sp.
CTGGAGGCACTGCGGGAAGAACGTGCCCAGCGACGGGAGCGTCAGGGCGCAGCCAGCTTCAGCATTGAAGATGCGCGTGCGTCAGGCAAACTCGTCACCGAACTCAAGGACGTCAGCTTCAACTGGGGATCAGCGCCCATCGTCAGTCGCTTCTCTACCGTTATTCAAAGAGGCGATCGCGTTGGAATAGTGGGTCGCAACGGAATTGGCAAAACAACGCTGGTTAAGCTGCTGTTGGATGAATTGCAGCCCGACACCGGCGCGGTGCAGCTGGGTACGCGGCTGGAGGTTGCCTATTCCGACCAGTTGCGAGGACAACTGGACCCGAACTCCAATCTCATAGACAACATTTGCGGCGGGCAGGAATTTATCGAAATCAATGGTCGTCGACGCCACGCCATCAGCTATCTGGGTGACTTCCTGTTTACGCCGGAGCGCGTGCGAACGCCGGTCAAAGCCCTATCCGGCGGCGAACGCAACCGGGCAATACTCGCTCGCTTGTTTACACGGCCCGCCAACCTGCTGGTTCTGGACGAGCCGACCAATGACCTCGATATCGAAACCCTCGAGCTGCTGGAGGAAATACTCGCAGAGTTCAAGGGAACAATTCTGCTGGTCAGCCACGATCGGGACTTCATGGATCGTGTCGTGACCAGCTTGATTGTCATGGGCGAGAATGGACGGCTGGAAGAACAGGCGGGAGGCTATAGCGACTGGGAGGCCCGGGGCGGGCGCTTACAAGCCGAGTCGGCCGGACTGCCCCCCGCTGGCGCAATTGAAACCTCAGATGCCGCGCCTGCAACGGGTACCTCAAGTGCAGGCAAGTCGGCCGGGTCGCGCAAACTCAGTTACCGGGAAAAAACCGAACTGGCCGCCCTGCCCGCCCGCATCGAGGCGCTTGAGCAGCAGAAGGCAGCGCTGGAAGCCCGCATCGGGTCTGCAGACTTTTATGAGCAACCCCCCGAGGAAATCAAGCGGGAACTCGCAGCGCTGGATCAGTTAACGCTGGATCTCGAGGCAGCCATCGAGCGCTGGGCAGAACTCGAGGAATAGCCCGGGGCGTCAGAGCACAGAGGCCACCGCGTCAACCACTCGGTCCATATTACTGGCATTGAGGCTGGCTATATTGATGCGGGAGGAGTCCAGCATATAAAGGCTGCGTTCGCTGCGCAGCGACAGCGCCTGATCGACGGATAATCCGAGAAACGAAAACATGCCGTTCTCCCGCGCAATAAAACTAAAATCGCGCCCGCTGGCCGCCTCAAGCCGACTCTGGAAATCACTGCGTAGTTGGTTGATGCGCCCGCACATACCCGCCAGCTCGGTCTCCCAGTCTGCCCTCAGCGCTGCATCAGCAAGCACACGACCCGCCAACAAGGCACCGTGGGCGGGTGGCATAGAGTAAATCCGTCTCGCCGCCGCCTTCGCCTGGCTCACAGTGGCCTCCGCCGTGCGCGCGTCGGGACCGACAAAAATGGCAAGGCCCGTTCGCTCGCGATAAAGGCCCATGTTCTTTGACAGGGAAGCAGCAATAACCACCTCGGGAACCAAATCAATCAGGTGGCGCAAACCGTACACGTCGGCCTCCAGACCCTCGCCGAAACCCTGATAAGCCAAATCGATCATGGGCGTAAAGCCCTGTTCAACCGCCATGCTGGCAATGACCTGCCATTGCTCAGGATTGAGGTCGGCACCGCTGGGGTTATGGCAGCAACCATGAAGCAGCACAATATCGCCACGTCGCGCAGCTCCGAGGTCAGTCACCATGCCCTCAAAATTAACACCCTGGGATTGAGGGTCGTAATACCGATACGACTCCAGGGCGAGCCCCGTGCTGGTAATCAGGGGCACATGGACCGGCCAGCTGGGATCGCTGACCCAGACCTTGCCGTCAGTACCCGATGCCTTGAGCACCTCGGCACCTAGGCGCACCGCGCCGCAACCCCCGGGCGCCTGAACCGCCCCCACTGCACCGGGACGACTTGCCAATCGTTCGGCGCCGACCACCAGTTCGGTGAGTCCCTCGAGAAAAGCGGGATCACCCTGGGGCGCCAAATAAGCTTTACTCTGCTCCTCATCCACCAGCTGACGCTGGGCCTGTTTGATCGCATTGAACACGGGACAGAGCCCTGCCTCGTCCATGTAAATGCCAATGGTCAAGTCCACTTTGTCTGGATTTGGGTCTGCGCGGCAGGCAGCTGCAAGGCCGAGTATCGAATCCGGGGGCAGTATCGGCATTTCTTCAAACATGATGGTTTCCGGGGCCAATGGAGGAATAGCGGCGAAGTATGGATCAGCACGTGTCGGTCTGCCAACCACGACGGCGAGCGAATTGGTATCCTAGGGCCCGTAAAGCCCCCAAACCCAAGCCGAATTTATGACTGATCCCCGCGACACCCTGTACGCCGAGACCCTCACGGATCCAGGCCTGTTCACTTTCAACCAGGCGGTGGTGGGCGTCTTTCCCGATATGATCCAGCGTTCGGTTCCCGGCTACGCCACTGTCATCGCCATGACCGGGTTGCTGGCTGCACGACACGCGCGCCCCGGCACCCGGATTTACGATCTTGGCTGTTCACTGGGCGCCTCGATCATGGCCGTGGCACGGCATGAGGAGACCCGAAGCTGCGACATTGTAGGCATTGATAACTCAGACGCCATGCTCAGCAGCTGCCGGCAGACCCTGCAAAGGGAACTCCCCGAGCGCAACATCACGCTGATGGCCGGAGATATCGCACAAACAACCTACAGTAACGCCAGCGTCTGTATTCTCAATTACACCCTGCAATTTGTACCCGTTGACCAACGACTGGCCTTGCTAAAGGCGTTGCGGGAAGCCATGGAGCCGGGCGACATCCTGATACTCTCTGAGAAGATTGAGCTGGAACCTGCCAGCATGAACAACCTCATGATCGACCTGCACCACGGTTTCAAAAGGGCCCAGGGCTACAGTGACCTGGAGATCGCCCGGAAGCGACAGGCGCTTGAGAATGTGCTGATACCAGAAACCCGCAGCGCGCACACCCGACGGCTTCACGAGGCGGGTTTTAACCATTGTGACTACTGGTTCCAGTGCTACAACTTTGCGTCACTGATTGCCATTGCCTGAATGGAATTTGACACAACAAAAGAACGCGAGATCCTCCGTGAACGTTGGCAGGGCAGCGCCCTTGAACCCTGGCTAAATCTGCTGCCCGAGCAGCTGGCAAAGGGTTTTTCCACGCTGCGCTTCGGCGATCTCCCGCGATGGATCGAGGCACTACAGTCGCTGCCCGAGATCGAGCCCGAAAGCAGGCAGCTGAACGCGGCGCGCGTGGGCTGTGAAGGACCCGTGGAAGGGATACAACGCGCACAATTGCGCTCTGCACTGCGGGAGCTGCACCCCTGGCGCAAGGGGCCTTTTCAGCTTTTTGACATACACATTGATACCGAGTGGCGCTCAGACTGGAAATGGGATCGACTGTACGACGCACTGGAAGACCTGACCGGACGGCGTGTTCTCGATGTGGGTTGTGGCAGCGGCTACCACTGCTGGCGCATGCTCGGCGCGGGTGCGGGCGAGGTCGTTGGTATTGACCCCAGTCCCCTGTTCAACATCCAGTTTCGAGCGATTCAACATTATTTGCGGCAGCCGGGTATTACCGTGCTGCCGGTGGCATCGGAACAGCTACCGCCCAAGCTCCACGCATTTGACACGACATTCTCAATGGGGGTGCTCTATCACCGCCGCTCACCGTTGGATCACCTTATCGAGTTGCGAGACACCCTGATACCGGGCGGACAACTGGTTATTGAAACCCTGGTTGTTGAGGGGGATAGCAACACGGTTTTCGTGCCACCCGGACGCTACGCCCGGATGGGCAATGTTTGGTGTCTTCCCAGTGCCCTTGCGCTGTGCACCTGGCTCACCAAAGTGGGATTCCGGAATTGCCAACTCGTTGACGTCAGCATGACGTCCGCAGACGAGCAACGTACAACAGACTGGATGACCTTTCACTCACTGGCCAACTTTCTGGATAGCGATGATCCGACAAGGACCATTGAAGGCCACCCCGCTCCGACAAGGGCAACCATCGTTGCCAACGCCCCCGGCTGAACGTCGGGGGCGAGAACATCAGTGCAGTGCCTGGTCTTCCCTGCCGTCCTCAAAGACGATGTCGACCACCTCTCGGAATGTGCGCACAAAATGCACGGTTAGCCCCTCGCGTAAATAGTCCGGGAGTTCCTCATAGTCACCGCGGTTGGCGAAGGGCAGCAGCACTTCGGGAATCTTGTTGCGTCGCGCAGCAATCACCTTTTCGCGAATGCCCCCCACGGGAAGAACCCGCCCTGTCAGGGTCAACTCACCCGTCATGGCAAGGGGCCGCTTGATGCGCTCGCGGCGCGCGAGGGACATGAGCGCCGTCGCCATCGTGATCCCGGCACTCGGGCCGTCCTTGGGTGTTGCACCCTCCGGGACGTGCAGGTGCACCATGGACATGTC
>JAKMEU010000018.1 GCA_022425845.1 Luminiphilus sp.
ACCAGTTGCTGATCGGTTTCCCGAGCTGTCACGTAACCGCCTTCTGAATATTTCTGGCCAGCCGCGACAAAATTCATCGTAAAATCCATCGCTTGCTATGACTATTTTACCGCGCCAGAGTTCCCCCCGAGGGTTCCAAACCGTAAATTATTCCCACAACCCAACAATTAGCCAAGGTTGCACTTACCACTGCCATGATGCCTCACGACAGCTTTGATGTTTTGATTATCGGCAGTGGCGCTGCGGGACTGTCACTTGCACTGCAGCTGCCAAAGGGGTATCGCTGTGCCGTCCTGTCAAAGGCCCATATTTCCGCGGGCTCAACGTTTTGGGCGCAAGGCGGCATGGCGGCGGTGCTCCATGACCGGGATTCAATCACTGCCCATGTGGACGATACCCTCAACGCAGGTGCTGGACTCTGCCACAGGCCCGCAGTGGAGTTCTGCGTCAGTCAAAGCCGATCCGTGGTGGACTGGCTGATCACCCAAGGCGTTGAATTTGATTATCGCAGCGATCAGCCTGACGATGAGTTCAGGGAATTTCACCTCACCATGGAAGGCGGACACAGTCACCGCCGCATCATCCATGCGGCGGATAGAACCGGTCGCGCGATATCCGACGTCCTGACCCATAATGCCGCTGCTGCAGACAATATTTCTCTGCTGCCCGACTGCTATGCCGTTGATTTGATTCGCAGCGATGATCGCTGCGTGGGCGCCTACGTACTGGACAGCCAGACCAACACCGTGCGAACACTGGCAGCACGCGCAGTGGTACTCGCTACCGGCGGCGCCAGCAAGGCCTACCTGTACACCTCGAACCCAGACGGTGCGAGCGGCGATGGCATCGCTATCGCATGGCGAGCCGGATGCCGCATTGCAAATATGGAATTCAACCAATTCCACCCGACCTGCCTTTACCATCCGGAGGCCAAATCCTTCCTGATTACTGAAGCGCTCAGGGGCGAGGGCGCCAAGCTACTGCTACCCGATGGTGAGCCCTTCATGACGCGCTTCGACGCGAGGGGCGAACTCGCACCACGGGATATTGTGGCCCGCGCCATAGACCATGAAATGAAGCGTCTGGGGCTCGACTGCGTGTATCTCGACATCAGCCACAGGGACGCTGACTTTCTGCGCAGCCATTTCCCAACAATTTTTGATCGCTGCCTGTCGCTTGGTATCGACATCAGCAAAGACCGGATTCCCGTCGTCCCGGCAGCGCATTACACCTGCGGGGGTGTTGTGGTCGATCAACACTCAGCCAGCGACCTGCCGGGGCTTTATGTCGTTGGGGAGACCGCCTGCACCGGACTGCACGGCGCCAATCGGATGGCCAGCAACTCCTTGCTCGAGTGCTTCGTCTACGCAGCATCAGCGGCCCGGCACATTGCAGCATCAGACCACCCCCCACCCACCGACCTGACGCCCTGGGATGACAGCCGAGTGCGGGTATCAGATGAAGGGGTCATCATTCCCTACCACTGGCAGGCTCTGCGCAGGCTGATGTGGGACTACGTCGGTATTGTCAGAAGCGACAGGCGTCTTGAGTTCGCTGCCAATGCCATCGACCTGATGCGGGAAGAAATTGCAACCTACTACGGCCAATTTCGTATCACCCGCCCTCTTTTGGAACTCAGGAATCTCGCGGAGGTTGCCGCCCTGACTGTCAGGTGCGCGCTTGCAAGAAAAGAGTCGCGAGGCCTCCATTTCAATCGGGACTATCCAGAGACGGAGGAGTTCGCGGTCAACTCTATCCTGATTCCCTACAATCCGCCCACGTGT
The DNA here is from genome assembly GCA_022425845.1 of Luminiphilus sp. Lineage (GTDB taxonomy): Bacteria > Pseudomonadota > Gammaproteobacteria > Pseudomonadales > Halieaceae > Luminiphilus. The sequence continues at coordinate 1,785 of JAKMEU010000018.1, forward strand.
AATCAGGTTGGGTTGGAAGGCCAACAGCTGCCCGACTACCCAGCCAACCTTTCAGACTAGCTTTGACGCGTTGTGAGCCCTTATTTGCCCCGTGATGCCAGCCAGACTGTCGTCCGTCAGCGCTTCCCTCTCCAGAATCCAGTTCAGAATATCCTGGTCATCGTGCGCCATTAGCGCCTGGTAAGCCGCCTTGTCGATCGCCTGCAGGTTCAGGTAACACTCTTCCATGAAGGGGGAGAGCAATAGATCAAGTTCCAGCAGGCCACGCCGGCTGGCCCAGCGCATGCGGTTATAGTCGGTGTCGGGACTCATGAATTGCAGGCTCCTGGTCGATAACTGCCAGCTCACTGTATTGCGACAGGTAGCGTGCCAGCAGGCTGGGAAGTTGCACTAGCCACTCAGTTCCTGACGGCCACGTGGCAACTTGGCAGCGCAGGAAACTCGCATACAATAGCACTCCCAACAGCTGAGGCGTCTTCCTGCCATGTCCGAGCATTCTCCCCACACCCTGTCCGCTGTCGAGGACGGTCAGCCTGCCATAGGGAGCCTGCCCGGTGAAACATTGTTTGCGCTGCAGGGCACCGATGCCAGCACATTCCTACAGGGGCAGACTACCGCCGACTTCTCACGGGTAGAGGTACCCTGCGCGATCCATGGCGCATTTTGTGATGTGAAAGGGCGGGTAATCGCCGATTTCCTGGCATTGGTGGTGGCGGATGATCGGATCATACTGAGGCTGGCGGCAGACCTTGCTGACCTGCTTGAGGCCCATCTGGCCAAATACCTGATGTTCAGCAAGGCCACGCTGCTACGTCTGGACCAGGCGCCACTGGGGCTGATTGGATCCGGTGCAATGGAACTGCTCGGCGCCTCACACACCCCGGCAGCAGGTCAACTGATCGAACTATCGCAGGGCTGGCTGCTGGGGCTCGAAACCCATATCTATCTATTCATTCCCGACGGAGAGAATACGGGCGTCATGACCGGAGACGTCAAGCACGATGATGCGTTTCAGGAAAGCTGGCATGCCGCCGCGTGTCTGCGGGGTGAGGCGCGGATTAGCCTCGCCACCACCGGCAAATATCTCCCTCAGGACCTGAATTACGATCTGTCGGGGTGGGTCAGCTTCGACAAGGGGTGCTACACCGGTCAGGAGATAATTGCTCGCCTGCACTGGCGGGGGACACCCAAACGGCGTCTGTATCGAGGCTTTACGGAATTACCGTGCCCGATGCCCGGCGCGGCTCTGCGACAAGCCGACACGGATCGCGCCATTGGAAGCATCGTAAATGCAGCGGTGCTGTCTGACAGGGCGATACTGCTACTGGAGACCACAGCCGATGCAGCGGGCAATAAATTGGTCATTCAGGAGGCGGATCGGGAGGTTCTGGTTGAAGAGCAGGCCATCACTTTTTCGGAAATGGCACACCATCAACCCGAATAGGCTTCCCTGAGTCTGCGTTTTGCAGCTACAGCCGCCGCCCTGTCGCAGCGGCGGTCCATCTACTATGGCAGACGCCAGTCAATCGAACCTCGACCGTTTTCCAGCAGGAACGCATTAGCGAGCGAGAAATGGTTGCAACCAAGAAAACCCCGGTGCGCGGAC
>JAKMEU010000128.1 GCA_022425845.1 Luminiphilus sp.
TTTCGCAACTCTCACTCTCAATTTTACCCTCACCCTCTTCCTTTTAGGCAGCGCACCAGCAGCAGGCCAGGAACTGACCGCCGCGGAAACTGCCCTGGTTGAGGCACAAGCACAACGGCACGTTGAGCGTTATTACAACTTCTACTACGAGCGAAACCCGGAGGCCCTGTCGACGGAGATTTTTACCCTGCCCTGGTTCACCATGGGCGCGAATGGCATCACCGCGCGCTCAACCGAGGCAGAGAATTTGGCGTTTTTTTCATCGGCGATCGCTGGGCTGCTTGATCGCGGCTGGGACAAATCGACTTTCAGGACCAAGACCGTCTGTGTCTTGAACGCGGGCTCAGCCATTGTCAGCGGCACCAACACGCGCTCGCGGGCAGATGGCAGCATCATGTCCGTTGGCGGCGTCTCCTATATGCTCGGCACCATCAGCGAAGGCTGGCGCATTATTTCATTCGCGAGCCATCCCCCTGACAAGCTCGTGGACTGTGCGGATGGGTGAATTTTCCCAATAGGATCAATACGTTGAAGGCTAGGTCCAGGCCCATCAAGCGCCACAGGAATCCCGATTGTTCCTCAGCTATGATCCCACCTGCATTTATCACATTTTATTACAACTTGCCTTATCACTACTTTTTGCCCTCTGTGGTACCCTCGCAGGGGATTAGCACCTTAAAAGGCCATAAAAATGAAAAAACGTTCTCTATCAGGGACCGGATCCATTGCCCAAAAACTTGTTCGTCTCAGCGCGATTGCAGCCATTGCGGGGCTCCTGCCGCAGCAAGGCTTTAGTCAAAACCTGGTCACCGACGATACCGTTGAGTGGTACACGCAAAGTGGCGACTACGCCGGCACACGCTTTTCCCATGCCGATGAAATCAGCGCTGACAACTTTGATGAACTGGAAGTCGCCTGGGAATGGGATGGCTCCAGCTTCGGTGGCTATTCCGGTCGTGCAACCCCTACTTACGTAGACGGCAAGCTGTTTACAGTGTCTGGCCCACGTCGCAACGTGGTCGCCATTGACCCCAAGACCGGTGAAACCCTGTGGTCCTACCGACTGCCCAATACGGCACGCTGGGAATACTCCATGCGCGCCTCTTACGGCAAGGGAATCGCCTACTCCCGAATTGATGGCCGCGGTGTGGTTTATATCTCCACCCCTGGCTTCTTCCTGGTGGCACTAGATGCTGAGACTGGCGCCCCGCTTGAGGGCTTCGGTGGCCAGGTGCCTGTCGAAGGTTTCCCTGAAACCGGCGTCGTAGACATGCTTGCGGATCTGGGTCACCCCTATGATCCTTACGAAGGTATCCCGCTTGAAGTGGGTTACATCACGGCTTCCTCGCCACCTCTGGTGGTGAACGACACGATTGTTGTCGGCAACTCCGCCGAGCAAGGCTACCTGCAGGCACGTGTCGAAAACGTGCCCGGAGATATTCTGGCCTATGACCGCGTCACTGGAGACTTCAAGTGGAAGTTCAATGTGATTCCTCGCCCCGGTGAGTATGGTCATGAGACCTGGGAAAATGATGCCTGGCAGTACACCGGCGATGTTTCATCCTGGGCTCCGCTGTCGGCTGACCCAGAGAACAATATCGTTTATGTGCCAACCAACCCACCCACAATCGATTACTACGGTGGTTTCCGCCCCGGTGACGGACTGTTTGGTACCAGCCTGATTGCGCTGGATACTGAAACTGGTGAGCGCCGCTGGCACTTCCAAACCGTTCATCACGATGTCTGGAACTATGACAACCCGGCCGTACCCATTCAGCTAGACATTAATCTGCCCGGCCAAGGTGTAGTCCCCTCTGTCCATCAGGTGACGAAGCAAGGATTTGTTTACTCCTTTAATCGCATGACTGGCGAACCAATCTGGGGAATGGAAGAACGACCCGTTCCTCAGTCCAATGTGCCCGGCGAAAAACTATCGCCAACACAGCCTTTCCCGGTTAAACCGGCACCATTCGAAATGCAGGGACTGAGCGAAGAAGACCTGATCGACTACACGCCTGAACTGCGTCGGCAAGCGCTCGAAGTCATGGCTAACTATGACCTTGGCCCGCTCTTCAACCCGCCAGTCCACGACACTGACCCTGACGGCAAGATCGCCGCAGCCATGTGTCCTGGTGACGGTGGTGGTGCCAACATCAATAACCCACCGGTCGCTGACCCAACTACTGGCTTTCTGTATGTCACCTCCAGAAAAGCCTGCAGCTGGCAGCGTGTAATCCCGGGTGAAGAAGCTGATGCAGCCATTCCCAACCCAACCGGTGCAACTTTCGCTCTGTATGCGAACGATCGTGCAGGTGGTCGCCCACCAAGACTGCGATCTGGCCTGCCTTATTTCAAGCCACCCTACAGCACGATTACTGCGTATGACATGAATACTGGAGACATCGCGTTCCAGATTCCGACAGGTGAAACCCCTGATCGCATTCGCAACAATCCTGCGCTGGAAGGCGTTGATATCGGCGATACCGGAACCGGTAATGCTATTACCATGGTAGCTACTCAGAAT
>JAKMEU010000146.1 GCA_022425845.1 Luminiphilus sp.
GCTTAAAAAAGCCTGTCATGCCAACGACCCCAAAGCGGCTCGCGAGGCCATTCTGCGATGGGCACGCAGTCGAAAAACCAGCCCAACTTCCTCCAGCCTTGAGGCCGTGGCAATTGAGGTAGGTGGTGATCTCGCCAGGGAGCTCAGGGTCCTGGACCAGGCCCTGTTTGCAAGATCAACAGAGGCGCCCTGGCAGGGTGCTCAGCTGTTCAAACTGGTGCGGACTTTTGCTGACCGGAAGCCCTTGGTGACCGATGACGTGCCGGGGCTCTACCAGAGCCCCTAAGATCAAACCGCTTCGGCTTCGACAGCGAACATGTAACCCGCCCCGCGAACAGTGCGAACCAGCGGCCTGCCATCCTGACCCGTAATCTTTTTGCGAATGCGGCTGACCAGGTTATCGATATTGCGATCGGAACCCACCCAATCTGCCGAATGCACCGACTCAAGCAGATATTCTCTGGACAATACCTGTCGCGCGTGACTGACCAGCGTCTTGAGCACAGCAAATTCCAACGTGGTCAGGGGAACCTCTTCCCCGCTCGGGGCCGTTAACGACATGGATTGGGAGTCAAAGATATAACCGTCGAATCCGAGACGCTCAGAGTCGCCCAGTTGTCCTCGGTTAGGCTCTCCATAGCGAACCCCTCCCGTGCGGTAAATCAGTTGGCGGATTCGAGCCACCATCTCGCGACTGCTGAAGGGCTTAACCAGATAATCATCCGCCCCCATCTCAATACAGGCTACCCGCTCGATTTCATCGCTGCGGCCAGAGATAACAATAATACCGATGTCGCTTTTTACGCGGATCTCGCGAATGATGTCTGCGCCCGAACCGTCAGGCAGCGTCAGGTCAACAACGATAATCTGGGGCTGAAAATCTTCAATGGTTTCCCAGAAGGCGTTGACGGTCAGTACCGCTTGGGCTTCAAAGCCCCACTGCACGAAAACCTCGGTTAATTCTTCCCCGATAAGTTCATCATCCTCGACAATCAAAACCTTGATCATTGGTCATTTCCCTTTTATTGCAGTGTCGGTCCTGAAGGAAACAGCTGCATTCAGTAATCCCCACAGGCACCGGTTTTGAGCTATGCTCCGTAATATACACCGCATCTCAATTTGTATCAGGTTCGGAATATTTTTTTTAATGAAAATTCTTCTTGCTGAAGACGATACACAGGTCCGTACTGAGCTTCGGGAGATCCTGGTCGAACAGGGCTACGATGTCACCACGGCTGTGGATGGAATTGATGCCTTCGAGAAGTTTCGATCCGATGAGCTCATTGAAATTCTACTCCTGGACATCCGAATGCCACGCTGCACGGGCCTGCAGACGCTGGACGCGATTCGGAAAATTGAGACCCAAAGCGACCGTATTTATGAAGCCATCTTCATTACCGGCAACAGTGACAACGATTCCGTAATCGCAGCCCTCAAACTGGGCGCATTTGCCTTTCTGTTCAAGCCCGTCGTCGTCGAGCAACTGCTAACCGAACTTGGTGACGCAAGCGACAGCATCAACCAACGCCGCTACAGAGCCTTCCAAACCGCCCTGCTTTCAACGCAGGATGACAGCGCCCGACTGACCAAGGTCGCCAGTTCCATCAAAGGGGGAATGGGTGCCACCTCTGAGATCGCAGCCATTGGCGCTGAACATTACACGCCAGGCATCGAACTGCATGTACACCGAATCTCAGAGATGGCGCTGTGCGTCGCCTCCCGGATGGGTCTGGAACAACAACATTGCCAGCAGATTCGACTGGCCAGCCTGCTTCACGATATAGGAAAGCTGGGAGGGCCCGCGGACCTGTATACCGCCAAGCGCAAGTTAACCGAAGAAGAGTTTGAAAGAACCAAGGAACACACCAGTCTGGGTGCGGCTCTGCTGGAGCATTACGATGACCCGGTAATTAAAATAGCCCAGGACATTGCGCTGCAACACCATGAAAACTGGGATGGATCCGGATATCCGGCTGGTCTTAAAGGCGATGAAATCAGTGTTGAAGCCGCCATCGTGCACGCGGTGGACATCTATGACAACCTGCGCTCAGCCCGCCCCTACAGAGCCGCCGTAGCCCACCATGAAGCCATGGACATATTGGTTAATGGCGATGAAAAATCCCATCCAGACCACTTCCACCCCGGCGTTCTGCAAGCGCTGCTAAGCCAGCACCGACAGATTGAGGCGATCTTTGAACGCTATCGACCTGCCGATTCGGTAAGCTAAGAAAAGTACCAACCCCTGCTCATGCTGGGTCAAGCGCCCGACTGACCACTTCATAAACATCCCTCGACAGGTCTTCCAAACCTGCGATTCTCTCCAACTGCTCACGCATCAGTTCGCTGCCCCGGGCATATCGGGCATAGCGGGTCAGGGGCGTACACAATCGGGCGGCAATTTGCGGGTTCGCCGACTGCATTCGGGTGATGGCATCACCCAGCACACGATAGCCCGCGCCATCGGGCCGATGAAATGCCACCGGATTCGAGCTCGCAAACGCACCTACCAGAGCGCGAAGCTTGTTCGGGTTGCGCCAGTCAAAAGCGGGATGCGACTGCAGTTCAAGCACTGACTCAACGGCATCGGGATGGGGTCGGATCGCTTGCAGGGTGAACCACTGATTAACCACCAACGCTTCGCCCTGCCACTTGATATAAAAGTCCTCGAGGGCGGCTGACCGCCTGTCCGGCAGGGCAAAGTGAACAATTGCCCGCAGGGCCGCAAGCCGGTCAGTCAAATTATCGGCCCGCTGAAGCAGGTCTCCAGCCCACGCTATGCTTTCAGGACGCTGGTAGCATAAATGATTGAGCGCGAGGTGACGTAAGGCTCGCTGTCCGATCTGGGTGCCGGTAGCCCGATAGCTGCCGTCCTCCTGACTGTTGAAATAACGCAACCACTGCTCATCAAAATGTCCGGCCAGCACGCGCTTGACAGCCTCTCTGGCGTCTCGAATACCATCGACATCGACCTTGCTGTCCTGCGCCTGACGATCTGCCAGTGATTCCTCCGACGGAAGCGTTAGCAACAGCGCCTTCATGGCATCGTCGATAGGGCTCTCCAGGGCCCGACCAAATGCCGACACAAACGCCTGGGAGGGTGGCTCTCCGTTCATCTGCGCCTCAATGACCCTCGCGGCGTAGCGCTGCATGGCGTCCCAGCGAACATAATCATCCTGATCGGCGCTGATCAAAGCCTGTAGTGTGGCGTCGTCGTCTCGGCTGCGGAGACGAACAGGCGCAGAGAAACCTCGCAGCAGCGACAGCACGGGGGCACTCGCAACACCTTCAATCTCAAAGACCTGCGTGGCATCCCTGACTTCGAGGGTACGTTGGGTTGTTCCATCACCGAAGACAAAGGGCTGCCCGTCTACGATCAGCCCAATGTCGAGCGGTAAATGCAGGGGCGGCTTGTTCGTCTGCCCGGGCGTGTCGGGATTATGCTGCGTAACCGTGAGCCTGACGCGCTTCGCTACCGAGTCGTACTGCTCCTCAACTGCCAGCTCAGGCGTGCCGGCTTGTTCATACCAGCGCCGAAACTGGCTCAGGTCCTTCCCGGAAACCTGCTCCATGGCGATGACGAAATCATCACAGGTGACAGCCTGCCCATCGTATCGCTCAAAATAATGCTTGGCGCCACGGATAAAGGCATCATGACCCAGCAGGGTATGCAGCATCCGGACGATCTCCGAACCCTTTTCATACACCGTCAGGGTGTAGAAATTGGAGATTTCAATAAAGCTGTCAGGACGGACCGAATGCGCCATCGGCCCGGCATCCTCGGCAAACTGGTGCGTTCGCAAAAAACTGACATCTTCCACACGCTTTACGCCCGCGGAGTTCATGTCGGCAGAAAATTGGGCGTCGCGGAAGACCGTAAAGCCCTCCTTCAGGCTGAGCTGAAACCAGTCCCTGCAAGTGACCCGATTGCCCGAATAATTGTGGAAATATTCGTGGGCCACGATGGATTCAATCCGCAGATACCCGGCGTCTGTCGTAATGTCAGGGGAAGCCAGAACACAGGAGGTGTTAAAAATATTCAGGCTCTTGTTCTCCATCGCCCCCATGTTGAAATCATCCACGGCAACAATGTTGAACAGGTCAAGATCGTACTCCAGCCCATAGACTTCCTCGTCCCAGCGCATAGAACGCTTGAGAGAATCCATGGCATGGCCACAGTAATTAACATCCTTGGCCTCAACATAAACATGCAGCCCTACCCTGCGGCCGGACTCAGTGGTGAAGGTATCGGATACGCGCTCCAGATCGCCCGCCACCAAGGCAAAGAGATAGCAGGGCTTGGGCCAGGGGTCATGCCAGGTCGCCTCGTGCCGACCTGACTCCAGCTCTCTGGATGATTCAAGATTGCCATTACTGAGCAGTATGGGGCAGGTTGCCTGATCGGCCTCGAGAATGACCCGGAACTCGGATAAGACATCCGGACGGTCCAGGAAAAAGGTTATCTTGCGAAACCCTTCGGCCTCACACTGGGTGCAATACATAGTTCGCGAGCGATACAGGCCTTCAAGTGAACTGTTTTGCTCAGGACAAATTTTGACTTCGGTCCTCAATACACAATCATCGGGCACTTCCGAAATCGTTAATTTGCTGCCGTCATACTGATACTGGCCAGACGTGAGGGGTTGCCCGTCAATCTCAACCGCTTCAAGCTCAAGACCTTCACCGTCGAGCACCAAAGGACCGCTGGCACCGACCTGCCTCTGGAGGTGGAGGGTGCTGTAGACACGCGTATATCCCTCAAAAATAGCCACTCGCAATTCGACGTCAGGAATAGCGAAACCCGGAGATGTGTACTCCTTTCGATAAATTGTCCTGGGAGTCCCTTCACGCATTGTCGTATACCTTTACTTCCAGATTGTAGCCGCCGTATTTACGGATATTGATAACACCGGTATCCAACATCAGATACTGACCCTTGATCCCCAGCAGGACACCCTCAGCGTGCCCCGTTTTGTCGAGGTTGTGGGAACTCACCTTGACGGGCCATTCGAGTACCGGATAGTCGATACACACCGTGGCAGATTCATCCTGCCACTGTATGGCCTGAAGGCCATGAGCCTCCGTTAACGCGGCTATTCCTTCAGCGCAGAGCTCTGCCAGTTCCTGTTGTTTTGCCGACAGATCGATGGCGCCGCCATTGCCCTTCAACATGGTCTGCCAGGCCGTTTTATCCGCCACGTGCTTCGCCAGCATTACCTCCAGCATTCCGGATTGGTGTCGTGTGGCAACGCGGGCGATGGGGCGCGCCTGTGTTGCACCCTGATCGATCCAACGCGTGGGGACTTGGGTCCCCCTGGTAATACCCACCTTGACACCTGACGTATTCGCCAAATAAACCACATGCTCGATATTGCAATGGGTATCACCCCATTCAGGCTCGCGACAGGTGCCCTCTGAGAAATGACATTTTTCGGGTTTCACAATACAACTGTCGCACTGGGCCAGGCGCTGGAAGCAGGGATAACAATAACCCTGACTGAAGCTCTTTTTAGTCAGTCGGTCGCAGTGGATACAGTTAATGCGCCCGTCGAACTCAATAACAACGCGCTTCCCGAGCCAGTCGTTGACCACATGCTCCTCTGCTCCACCCTGCCAGATATAGCGAACCGGATCCTCAAGTTCGACGCGCATTTTGCGCACCGCGCCTGCAACGCTCTGCATTATTTCTTCTCCTCGTCCAACCACGTTACAGGCTGGGTCTCGTCACACACGTCCCCCGCTTTGTGGCCTTTGTCGATGTAGCCTATTCGCTGCTCGGGAGGCAGGTTCAGTTCACCCCAGGCAATGACAGCCTGCATGGCGTGCCCGCGTTGCTCCTCGCTGAGCGGGCTGCCATTAGGCCATTGTCCCGTGGCCAAAGCCTGCAATAAGCGATCGTATAGATCGGGTCCCATCGCTCGGACCGTCTCCAGGTATGGATCAGTCAATGTTCAACACCTCATCCCGATGGGTTGGATCGGGACAGCAGCCCGAATACACCACCCAGAGAAACACCAATAATCAATCCTCCCAGGTGGGCGCCATTGGCTATGGCGCCTGCACCCAAAATTTCAAGCGCCCCCACCATGCCAATCAGAAGCCAGACGAGCATAAAACCAACAATGGCCGGGGGTAAGGGCTCGATCCAGCCGGGACGCAGGGCATTACCCGTCCAGATAAAGCCCATGAAGGCATAGACCACACCCGACATACCGCCAAATATAGAGGGGCCAGAGACAAAGAACTGCAGGCTGTTGGAAAAAACCGCGGCAGTCAGGTAGAGCCCCAACAGGTTTACGGAGCCCAGGGTCACCTCTATTCGCCTGCCAAACTCCCAGATCCACAGACAATTAAAAACCACATGCATCCAACTAAAATGCAACAAGGTAGGGGTAATAAAGCGCCACCAGTCCGCGCCGGGCTCGCCCAGTTGTCCGCCCCCGGGGGTCAAGGTTATGGGCACGAAATTAAAGAGCTGAAGAATCGGCCCGTACAGGCCAAATTCCTTGAACGCGAGAAAAACAAAGCTGCTGGCAAGGACAAGGGTGAAGGCGACAGGTGCGCGGAGAATACTACTGGGTAAGCGCATCAGACCAACGGAGTTTATC
>JAKMEU010000172.1 GCA_022425845.1 Luminiphilus sp.
TGTAAACGACGTGCTATCGGGCCAGACAGCACGGGTATTTTGTGCCGTACGGCCACCGGGCCACCATGCAGAACTCGGGTCGGCCATGGGATTTTGTCTGCTCAACAGCGTGGCCATCGCGGCCATCAATGCGCTGCAGCTACCCGGTGTGGCGCGCGTGGCGATTCTCGACTTCGATGTGCACCACGGCAATGGAACGGTAGATTTGTGCAAGGACAAACCCGATATTTTGGTGTGTTCCAGCTTTCAACACCCCTACTACCCGGGGCGCTTTCATGACATCCACCGCCCCAACATCGTCAACACCCCCTTACCTGCCGGCACCTCAGGTCACAGCTTCCGCTCCGCGATTGCGAGGGACTGGTGGCCCGCCATTGAAGCGCACCAACCCGACCTGATCCTGCTGTCGGCCGGTTTTGACGGTCATAAAGACGACCCCCTGGCCCAGATGCAGCTTACAGAGGCCGACTATTGCTGGCTCACCGAGGAAATCGTCAGCCTGGCGGGGCAATATTGCGGGGGACGGATTGTCTCAGCCCTTGAGGGCGGCTACGACCTGAAGGCTTTGGCTCGCTCCGTCGAAACACATTTACGCGCCCTTCAAGGATAGACGCCCGTGCTGTCGCTGACCCATAGCGTAGGAGCACGCCATAGGCCATGAATTACCTGGCACACCTTTGCCTAGCGGACGATACCCAGGATAGCCTGCTGGGCAGCCTGATGGGGGACTTTGTCAAAGGTCCCATCGACCCGTCCCTCGCCCCCGAACTGCAACGCGCCATCCAGCAGCATCGTCGCATTGACAGTTTTACCGACGGACACCCCATAGTGCGCCAGAGCAAACGCCGGGTCAGTGCCGATTTCAGACGCTACGCGGGCATTCTCATCGACATGTTCTACGATCATTTGCTCGCAACACATTGGCATGACTATCGGGATCAACCCCTGGACGTCTTCACAGGGCGTGTTTACAGGCTGCTTGAGCTGCATAGAGACAGCTTGCCCGGCCCGATGCAACGCACCGTCCGCTACATGGTGCACTGCGATTTACTGGGCAGCTATCGCACGGTCAATGGCATACACCAAGCCCTGCGAGGTATCGAAGGGCGGCTGAAGCGGCCCAGCAATCTCAGTGCCGCCATTGTCGAACTGGAAAATAACCGAGAGGCATTGCTGGGGGACTTTTCCCTCTTTTTTCCTGAACTGATCGACTTTGTCCGCAGCGAAAATGCCTAGTCAGGCCATCACCCCACTGCAGACAGGGCGGGCGCTGGAGAACCACACCACAGCGGGCAGCTATTGACCCCACAGCGCAGCGGGAGGTGGCTGAATCCATCCGTTAGCGATATCCAGTGCGGGGTTCACATCCATTGATTGCCAAAGGGGACCATCGAGATCCACAAAGTCGGCGCCCTGGGCGGCTACCAGCGCAGGTGCCATGGCCAGCGAAGAGCCCAGCATATTACCCACCATGAATTGCCTTCCCCGCGCGAGGCACCATTCGCGGATGGCCAGCGCATCACTCAAACCACCACATTTATCCAGCTTGATGTTGACCGCATCGTAGCGAGAGGCAATGTCGTCGAGTTCAGCGCTGCTCTGGAGTGACTCATCAGCACACAGCATGACCGGGTATCGCAATCCGTCCAGAACCGCATCGCCGTCGACAGGCAGTGGTTGTTCAAGCAATGCGACGTCCAGCCGCGCAAGGTCATCCCCAAGCGACATCAGCAGGGAAGCAGACCAACTGCCGTTGGCATCAATGACCAGCTGCGCATCGGGTCTGGCGGCCCGCACCGCCTCAAGACATTCCAGCGTTTGTTTGTCATTGAGCTTTAGCTTCAACCGGTTGAGCGGCGCCGCTTCCCGGGCAGCGCGCGCCATGCTGTCAGGATCATCCAGCGACAGTGTGTACAGCGTGACCAGCGGTTTGATTGGAAAACCAAGTAACGCCTGGATTCCTCCAGGGCTTTGTTTGGCTCGAAGGTCCCAGAGCGCGCAGTCCAGGCCATTGCGAGCACCGCCTGGGGGCAGCAGTTCCTGCAAGTCGTTGAAGTCCAGTGCCATTAACGCGCGACTGTCGAGACCCGACAACGCGTCTGCCATGGAGCGGATAGTTTCTCCGCGATAATCGACGCCCATTGTTTCGGCACGGCCCACCCGTCCCCCAGCGGCAAGCGTGACATGCAATACTTCTATGCGGTTGACCGTCTCACCCGCCGTCACAAAAGGCGCTTTCATATCCCACGCCCTGCACTCCCAGGCGAGTTTCACCTGGCCCTCTCTGCTGCATCGCCGGCAGTAGATTCAGAACCATCAGTTCGGCGCGTTCTTTGACTCTCCTGCACAAAAAGCGAGCCGGATGCGGACAATCGATCAATCACAATAGACCGTTCACCAAGGGTGCCGGGTCATGACGCATGGGGTCGAGACACGGCAGGCCGGTATCACGCTGCAGGACCTCACAGGACGCCTCAGCGGCGGCATCATCCAGATCACGGGTATTGAGACTGATGCCCACAACCCGTGCCGCGGGGTTGGTCAGCGCAGCGGCGGCCTCATAATGCTGGATACAGTACGACAGCGCGGGGATGTCATAGGCCTCATATTCGTCAACAACCCGGCGACCCGCGCTGTGACAGAGAATCAAGGCATCGGGCTGGCTACCATGGATCAAACCCAGGGTGACCGCGGCATAGGCCGGATGAAACAAAGCGCCCTGCCCCTCAATCACATCCCAGTGGTCGGCATCATTGGCAGGACTCAGTAACTCTGCTGCACCCGACAAAAAATCAGCAACAACCGCATCCATGGGAATACCCTCCCCGGCAATTAATATGCCGGTCTGACCCGTAGCCCGATAAGTCGCCGAGGCGCCCGCCTGCCGCAACGCACGGGTGAGCGCAAGGGCCGTGTATTTTTTCCCCACACAGCAGTCGGTGCCCACCGTCAGCAACCGCTTTCCCGAACGGCGCGCACCGGTCGCTACGGATAAGCCCGCGGGTGGCACGCGAACATCGATGAGTTGAGCTTGGTAGTTCCGGGCGGCTTCAGCCAGTTCCGGGCTATCCGCCAGGCGATCGTGCAGGCCACCGACAACCGACAATCCCAGCTCCAGAGCCCGACGCAGGGTCGGTATCCAACCGGGAGCGATTGCGCCTCCTGACGGCGCCACACCCACCACGACGCTCCGGGCCCCGACCGCCCGGGCACGCTCGAGATCGAATTCGGGCAAACCCAAATCCACCGTACAGCCCGGGAGTCGCAGCTGACCCAGACAGTCCTCCCGACGCCAATCCCTCAGACCCATGGCCGTCTTGGCATCCAGAGGATTGGTGGCATCCCCCAAAAACAGCAGATGAGGCCTGGGTAAGGCCAGCGTTCCCTGTCCGGTCAGAGCACCATCCAGCATCATGGCCGTTGCTGCGCCCTGCGCAGCACGCGACCTGGATAAGCCAAGGTGGGCGTACCGTCCTCCAAAACCGCAACACCATTCACCCAGACATGTGAGATACCAATAGCGGACAGAAAGGGCTCAGCGGTCGTCGCCCGGTCCGCAATTTTATGGGGATCGAACAAGACCAGATCTGCTTTTTTCCCTGGGGCAATCAAGCCTCTGTCTGTAAAGCCCATGTGACGGGCAGGTAGGCCGCTCATCTTGTGTACGGCGACCTCCAGGGGAAAGGTATTCAGTTCTCTTACATACCGTCCGAGAATGCGGGGAAAGCTGCCTGCACCCCGTGGATGCCGGTCGAGAAGTCCCCCGTCTGTGCAGATGTTAGTGTGAGGCCATCGCATCAGATCCTGTAAGTCAGCCTCCTCCATGCTGGTACCGATCATCATATCCCCCGGCTCTCCCGTTTGCTCGGTCCAGGCGAGGGAGAGTTGGGCGAGCGCTGAAAACGCTTGACCGGTCGACTCCCCTCGCAAGGCCGCCACTTGTGCCAGTGTCTTACCTACATACTGGGGACGGGCGGGAAAGTGGGTGAAAATAATGCCCTCCGGAGGAGCCAGTTGTGCGAGAACAAAGGCAATGGCCGCCAGGTCAGTCGGATCGCGTTCGGGCAACAACACCATCATGTGGGACTGCCAGTACACATACGGATAGATGTCGGCTGTG
>JAKMEU010000191.1 GCA_022425845.1 Luminiphilus sp.
AGATTGACGAGTTCTTGGCCGCTGGTGACCAGTGCCTCTCCTCCAATGATTTTGATTGTGCCGCCCAGCAATTGGCGTTGGCAGCGAGCCTGGCCGTAGGCAGCGATGACAGGGTGGTGGCTTTTGCGCAATTGCTTGAGAAGCAGAAAATTGAGGTAACAAAGCAGAAAATGGAGGTAAGAAAGCAGGAATTACTTGTGGAGGGTCGTGCCTGCCGGTCTCTGGAAGACTACATTTGCATGCGGACCAGTGCAGAAAGCATTCTAGAGCTGGATCCAAACCATGCTCCCGCCGTGGAGTTGTTAAGCGAGGTCGATCAGCTCGAACGTGCCGCGAGGGCCGAGAGCCAAGCAAAAAAACGTAATATCGTCATACAATAGCCAAAAGAAAAATAGTGAGGTCAGCAAAATGAAGAAAACCCTAACGTTGTTTTTGGCATGCGTTCTTTCCTCAATAGCAAGTGCGGGTATCTTTGATGTCGTCAAGGATATCGCGATTGATGTGGCGGGCGATGTGGCAGCCGATTACATCAGCGATCTCATCATCAACTACGATACTGATCAGACTGGGGATGAGAAGATGGTCGCGGAAAAATACAAGCAACGGCACGGCGCACTACCGCAATCCCCGCTGGTTAGCAGCTATAAAACTGAGGTGTTGCCGGGCTCCCGGGTGTCGCGCGGATCACAGGTGACCTTTTCTTCTACGGTGGAGCTGGTGCCCGGTCAAAACAAACAAGCCGTTAACGTGCTCGAGACATTGACGATCTGGGACAACGAAGACAACAGTATCGAACTGAAGAGCACCACAAAATCCCTTACGGGCGGTACAACAACGGGTGGTATTTTCAACGGTCAGTTCACTATGACGTTTCCGGCGGACTTACCCAAGGGCACTTATCCTGTCACTACGGCCATCACAATAGATGGGCAGCAAGTGCGGTCCGACAAGACCTATTTGGACATCGCCGCCGTCATCACTTCATTTGGTGATGAACAGATTGCACTGAGGAGTAGCTCAATCTGATTCAGGGATTAAAGGCAGTGGCTTGGCAAAATAAAACCCCTGAATAAGCGACATACCCATCTCAATACAGCAATCGAGCTCTGCTTTTGTAGCCACACCCTCCGCCAGCGTTGTCGTTCCGGAGGCGTTGGCCGTTTCGGCGAGCGCCGTAAGCAGGTTTCGTTTCACTGCGGGTGCTTTATCAATATCTCTGATAAGGCCCATGTCAAACTTGAGATAATCGGGGGGTACTTCTGTCAGCTCTCGTAGGCGCGACTGGCCGGCGCCAAAATCATCGTAGGCAAGACCGATATTCATTTCCCGTAGACTGATCTGAAGATCCCTTAACTTGACCAGGTCTGAGATGCCATCCTCGTGGACTTCAAGGACTGTCCTCAAGCCCCGCTTTGTATGGTCTAGAATCGACATACTTTCCAACAGGGCGTCTATGTCATTTAATTCACTGGGGTGCGAATTGAGAAAAAGCTTGGTGTTCGGTGCCTGTTGATACGCCGTCTCCGACGCTACCTGTCGAAACAGTCGCGATAAATCCACCTCAAGTTCGCCACTTTCTGCGAGTTGGAATAAGGGCCAAGGCCCTGTAGGGAGCTCTTCACAAATACCACGGCCCAAAGCCTCTGTTGCGTAGAGGCTGCCGTCGGGAGTGACAATCGATTGGAATACAGCCTTTACCTGTCGCTGATCAATCAGGCGTTGCAAGTGAGACAAGCCTACGGGCAGGGTATTCGACAAGCGATTGTCCTGCTGTAGTGCGGTCAGTCCATCCGCGGCTGCCTCAGGCTCGGTTTCGGTGCACATGACACGGAATTCCTGGGCACCAAAGTGGATGACGTCGCCATGGTGCAAAGCCACTTCTCCATCAATCCGCTGGTGGTTAACGAAGGTTCCGTTCGTGCTTCCCAAATCACGGAGGACCAGCCCGGCAGAGGATTTGGTGATTTCCGCATGAACTCGGGATACATCGTTTTTTGGCACGGTGAAGTCCGAGCTTTCCACCCGGCCCACGGTCAAACTGGGTTTATCGATCGGGAATTTCACCATGCCCTTTCCCGATGGACTGACAGCATCTATGGTCCAAGTGACAGTACTCATTACCACCCCCATTGATCCCAACGCGTGAGCACAGACTAAGGCGAATACCTCGGTGATCGCAAGTGGATTGCAGGAGGGTTCGGCTTTAGATTCTCTTACCAAAGCGCCATGGGTGACCCCATGACCACTGAAGTCAGATCTTAGCTCGGGCTCAAGGGGTACAACCTGCGTCAGAGCACAGGCCCCAGCATCGCGAAGGTGTTGTTCCACAGGCGTCGCGTCAGAGACCATGATTCAACCATGGCGAGGGTGACGGGCTCCGAGTGGGTAATGTAGGCCTGCTGCCGCTGTCGCAGGTCACCCGTTAGCTTTTTGCTGTAAAACAGGATGTTGTTTTCGTAGTTAAGCTCGAAGCTCCGTCGGTCCATGTTGGCCGAACCGATTAAGGTGATCTCGCCATCCAGCGTCAGTGATTTGGTATGCAACAGCCCGCCGACATACTCGTAGATTTTCACACCGGCCTCCAGCAGGTCAGCGTAGTAGCTGCGGCTGGCGGCGCCTACGATCCAGGAGTCATTTCTTGCTGGGAAGATAATGGTGGTGTCGACTCCGCGCCAGGCGGCAGCACAGAGGGCATTTTGCATGGATTCGTCGGGGACGAAGTAGGGTGTCGAGATGGTGAGCTCACGCCGTGCTGCGTGAAACAGCGACTCAAACATTTCGGGCATGGCCGAATGCCGAACCGTGGGGCCCGTGCCAATGACCTGTGCCGGAAAACCGGAGTGGGGTACTTCGATCGGTGAAACCAGCAGTGGATCAATATTTTCGTCGGCGTAACTCATCCAGTCGCTGGCAAACAAGTGCTGGTTTTGCCGAACAACAGGGCCTTGAAACCGCATGACAGCGTCTACCCAGGGCGCAAATTTTTCTTTGACAAGAAATTCAGGATCCGCGCAGTTCTGGCTGCCACAGTAAGTAATCGTTCCGTCGATCACGACGATCTTGCGATGGTTTCGTAAATCAATTCGCCCGAACAGCGAGCGCAGCAACGGATTGCCAATGGGCAGGGCTTTGGCGACGTGAATGCCCGAGGTCTGCATTTCCTTCCAGTGTGGGGAACGGATCAATGCACGCGAGCCCAGGTCGTCAGCCATGGCACGGCAGGTAACGCCCCGGGCTGAGGCCCGTTTAAGTGCCTCAACCACCTTGAGGCCGTTATTGTCAGGCAACCAGATGTAGAACAATAAATGCACGTGGCTCGACGCGGCATCGATGTCTGCAACCATGGCGTCAATCGTGGCGTTTGAATCGGCCATCAGTAGCGCCGTGTTGCCGCCAATTTCGTCGAAGCCACTGATCGATTGACCCACCTGAAAAAGATGGCGATATCCCTCGGGTACCTGGGCCTTTATGTTGCCCTCATCACTTGGGCTGGCGCCTGCGAAGGCTGGCATGCCGTTGATCACTTTTTTCATGCGTGCGATGCGACGATGGCCGATATTGGTCTCGCCCAGCATGATGTAGGCCAGCCCGCCAATAATGGGTAGCGCAGCGATGGCCACCAGCCAGGCGAGCCGGGAGGCGGGGTCCCGATTGGGTCGTGTCATCACCCGTATCACCAGCACGACGGCGATGACAACGTGAACCAGAACGCTGATTGATAACAGGTTCATCGCGAATGCCTTTGCGCTACCGTCCAGCCCATTGCGCGCCATTCTGCCGACACTGGCAGCGCCATTCGGCAGCAGGTCGTGGATTTCATGGGTAAGCCCTAAACCATCAAACGAAAGATCCAGTATATTCGGCATAACCGAATTTTTGACAACCTAATTCGTTGTGGGGCAAGAAGGCTGGGGGGCAGGGTCGCGGGTCGTTTTACGCTACGACTCCGCTACGTATAAAGACCCTCGGTGCCGTGGCCCAAACGCGGCATAATCGACCTCGTAAAGTTAGGCGGGAACTCGGTGCGGATGCGGCTTTAGTCATCAAAGCGCAATCCCCAGCCAAAGGGGAAAAGAGGGTTTGCGGTATCGTCGGGCACATCCTCTTGTTGCGCTTCGACTTCACTCATAGATGAAGGCAATTCAAAGGGCAATTGACCGTTCGGCGCATGCCGCCCAAAAACTACGTCGAGAATGGCCTGGTCTGATACACCAAAGGTGCCGATCAGGGCATCGCTGACAGCATCCAATTCGGCCAGGATGGCGGGCCGATTCAAATCAACCACCGTTATCAGTCGCGCTTCAGAGCCATAGCGCCGGGCTTTATCGATAAGCTCTGCGCTAAATGCCAAGTTTTCATCGGGAATCAGGGTGGCCAGCATCTTGTCAGCAACGCGGTCGGTTCCAGCAGCCTGGTGGCCGTTGAAGACGGTATTGAGGAACAGAATCACGACCTCGGCCTGGCTGGGTTCGGTGACAATCCGGCCGTAGTCAGCAGCCACGGCGGGGTCGAGCCCATCCACAAAGATCGTCGCGGTTTTGGCGAGGGGCAGAACACGGTTCTCATTGGCCAGCAGAACAATCGACTGGCGCTGGGCATGTAGCCCGCGCTCGATGGAAGCCGGCTGGTTGACGCGCTCATTGAACGCGCGCCTCATCGACAAAAGGCTGCTCAAAAAGTCCCAGATCGAATTTGTTGCGCAGTATCCGGCGCACAGATTGGTCGATGCGTGTTTCGCTCACCTGGCCTGCTTCGACGAGACTCACCACGATCTCGGGGTCGTGCTCGCCACCGTATTGATCGATGCCCGCCTCAAGGGATTTCAGGTACCGCTCGCCAACGGTTAAATCTTCAACGCCCCAGTTTCTTCCCGTGATGACCCCCCAGTCGGAGCAGACCACCCCGGTAAAACCCAGTTCGTCACGCAGCAAATCGGTGAGGATGGTGCGGTTATAGGCCATGGCCACATCCTCATTGGTTTGGCCCACGGGGATACCGTAATAGGGCATCACAACCCGCATGCCTTTCTCAATCGCTGTAATAAACGGGGCGAGGTGATAGTCAAAGTTGTCGCCGGGGTATACCTGGTTTTCACCGGATTTCAGATGGGGATCCAGTCCATTTTCCTGAGGGCCGCCGCCGGGAAAATGCTTCACCATCGTCATGACGCTCTGACTCGTAAGCGAATCTCCCTGAAAGCCAGCGATATACGCTGCGGTCATGGCCGAAGACAATGCGGCATTGGAGCCAAAGGTGCCAAAGTTGCGCGCCCAGCGCGGTTCGGTGGCCATATCGCTCATGGGGTGCAGGGCCGTTGTAAAGCCCATCGCGCGATACTCCGCGGCCGCAATACGCCCGAACTCCTCCAGCAGGCGTGGGTCGCGCGCTGCGGCAAAACCCAACTGGGATGGCCACTTGCTCAATCCTTCGAGTGAAAATGAGGCAATGCCGCCACCGCGCGGGACCTCGTGTAC
>JAKMEU010000151.1 GCA_022425845.1 Luminiphilus sp.
CCGAGGTAATTGTTGCGCAGGCTCACGATCTTGATGGGTGTACCGTACTGGGCACAGGTCGACAGCTCCTGGATGTTCATCTGGATGCTGCCCTCCCCGGTAACACAGGCCACCTCTGCATCCGGCAGCGCGAGCTTGATGCCCATGGCCGCGGGCAGACCAAAACCCATGGTTCCCAGCCCACCGGAATTAATCCAGCGCCGGGGCTTGTCGAATTTGTAGTACTGGGCCGCGAACATTTGGTGCTGTCCCACATCGGAGGTGACATAGGCCTCACCTTTAGTCACCTCGTAAAGGCACTTGATGACATCCTGTGGCATGGCAAATTCGCTTTCACCGTAGCGCCGCCCATGCCAGAGACCGTGGGCCTCGCGCCAGCTCTCGATCTGCTGCCACCACTGCGCCAGAGCCTCGGGCTCGGGCAGCGTACGGTCACTGTTCTCCATGTGGCTGCTCACCTGCGCAATGAGCTCCGTGAGAACGGTCTGGACAGGCCCGACGATGGGGATATCCACGGGCACAATCTTGGCGATGGACGCCGGATCGACATCCACGTGAATGATTTTCGCCCCCGGGCAGAATTTGCTGACGGTGTTGGTCACGCGGTCGTCAAAACGCGCGCCCACGGCCAAAATGACATCGCAATGGTGCATGGCCATATTCGCTTCGTAAAAGCCGTGCATACCCAGCATGCCCAAAAACTGAGGATCAGACCCGGGGTAAGCCCCCAGCCCCATAAGGGTATTGGTGACAGGGTAGTTCAGCTTGCGCGCCAGTTCGGTGAGCAACTCACTGCCCTCCCCCTGTATCACGCCGCCGCCCGCGTAGATCACGGGACGCTTGGCCGAGAGCAACAGGCGAGTGGCCTTGCGGATCTGGCCCGTATGGCCTTTATTGGAAGGCTGATAGGAGCGCAGGCTGACGCTCTCGGGGTAGTAATAGTCGTACTTGTGTTCGGGATGAGTCAGGTCCTTGGGAATATCCACAACCACCGGCCCGGGTCGGCCACTGGTGGCAATAAAAAAGGCCTTTTTGATGATCGAGGGGATGTCCTCCGTGCGCTGCACCATGAAGCTGTGCTTCACGATGGGGCGGGACACGCCGATCATATCGGTCTCCTGAAACGCATCCTCACCAATGAGGTGGCTTTGGACCTGGCCCGACAGCACCACAAGAGGAATCGAATCCATGTACGCGGTGGCAATACCGGTAATGGCGTTGGTCGCCCCGGGACCCGAGGTGACCAGCACAACCCCGGGTTTACCCGTCGCGCGAGCATAGCCATCGGCAGCATGGGTCGCTGCCTGTTCGTGGCGCACCAGAATATGGGGCACGGCATTGAGTTTGAAAAGGGCGTCGTAAATATGCAGGGCCGCCCCGCCGGGGTAGCCAAAGACGTACTCGACGTCCTCGTCCTGAAGTGCGCGGACGATCATCTCGCCGCCGGATAGTTGTTCCATGGTTCGCTCCCCATCTCACTGGGTGTCATACACTGGCGGAGAGCTGGCACCTGCCTGCACTACCGCCCCTGTCTGTCGCACGAACCACCGGTTGGATCGAATCCCAGCTACCCTGCCAGAACAGCGATCACGAAACCCGTGTATCGGTCGTCCTGCGGGGTAGCGCAGTGTCGAGCCCGAAGTGCGCTCAGCGCACCAGACGGAACCCGCAAACAGCCCACACAACTATCCCGTCGTGGGGGTAGGCCAGCGGATGAGGGTACTCATCAATAGCCGTTGCCGTTCGCGTGACGGGGCAATAGTGGAAACCAAGCGTGAAAAAGTCAAGAAATCCCCATCATTCAGCGCGGGTGATATTGCCGAAAGAGTCAATGCCGAGTAGCGTTAGCTATCGATCGACAAACAGGGATGGGTCATGTCGAAAGCAGGCGAATGGAAAGTCGCTGTCGCGGCTACGGTACTGGCGAGCGCGTTCGCAGCTGCCAGTGCCCAAGTTGGAGCCGCCACTTTATACCGATGGACGGATGCCAACGGCACGCCGGTGATCAGTGATCGACCCCCGCCCCAGGGGACGGCTCATACCACCCTGGATACGAGGGGTTATGGACCCAAACCCTCATCAACCCCAACGCCGACGGCGACGCCTCCATCCAGCGAAGAGCAGCAAAATGATGGAATGCTACTGAGCGAGGGCGAAAAGCCTCAACGCAGGGATCAGCCCGCCCAAGCTTCAGCGGAAGAGTGTGCCCAAATTGGAGACGATATTTTCAAACTTGAGACGTTTGCAAGAGTCCGGGCTGTAAATCCAGAGTCAGGCGAAGTCCTCTATATGACCGAGGAAGACAGAGCAACGCGCCTCAGCGAGGCGCAACAATTCCAAAGGGAGCGGTGCTAACATCTGTTGGATCCCTAGTTG
>JAKMEU010000241.1 GCA_022425845.1 Luminiphilus sp.
GTGCGGCGCTCTTCATCCATGATGCCAATTTTCAGGGTGTTGTTCGGCAATCCTAGAACGGCCTCCGCGCGGGCAAAAAGATCCACGGCAAAGCTGACTTCGTCGGGACCGTGCATCTTGGGTTTGACGATATACACGCTGCCTTTTCGTGAATTGCGCAGGGCGCCGCCCCCCCTCAGGTCATGCAAGGCGCAGGTGGCAGTAAACAGGGCATCCAGAATGCCCTCAGGCACCTCTTCCCCATCGGCCGTGAGTATCGCGTCATTGGTCATCAGGTGGCCCACGTTGCGAACAAAGAGCAGGCTGCGCCCCGGTAGCGTGAATGATGTGCCGTCGGGCGCGGTAAATGCCCGGTCAGGATTGAGCGTGCGGGTATGGCTGGTGCCGCCTTTATTGAAGGTGTCCGATAGATCGCCCCTCATCAGGCCCAGCCAGTTGCGGTAGACCACCACTTTGTCCTCAGCGTCTACCGCGGCCACCGAATCCTCGCAATCCTGAATCGTGGTCAGCGCGGATTCGAGGCAGACATCCTTGACCCCGGCGGCATCGGTTTGGCCCACGGGGTGCGTGGGGTCAATCTGGATCTCGGCATGCAGGCCGTTGTGTTTGAGCAAAATCGATTGCGCTGCGCTGGCGTCACCGGTATAGCCCACCCACTGAGTCGGGTCAGCCAGTGCCGCGATGGTCCCGTCCTGTTGTGAAATTTGCAGCTGACCCTCAACAATGGCGTAGGCAGTGGCATCGGCATGGCTACCCCCCTCGAGACTGAACTGCGCGTCGAGGAAAGTCCGGGCCCAGCGAATCACTCGGTCGCCCCGCACAGGATTGTAGGCGCCTGCCCGCTCAGCCCCTCCGTCCTCAGGGATGACATCGGTGCCATACAGCGCATCGTACAAGCTGCCCCACCGAGCATTGGTTGCGTTCAGTGCAAAGCGCGCATTCATGACCGGCACCACCAGCTGCGGCCCAGCCACGTGCGCGATCTCATCATCGACGTTTTCGGTCACAACTTCGACCGCATCAGGCTGCGGCAAAAGGTAGCCAATCTCTTCCAAAAACGCTTTGTAAGCATCGGCATCAAAGCGGTCTATTGGGTGCTCGCGGTGCCAAGCATCCAACCGTGATTGCAGCTCCTCGCGCAGGGCGAGGAGTTTAGCGTTGCGGGGCATCAGGTCAGTGAGAATGTCGGCAAGACCCTGCCAGAATGCATCCGAGGAAACCTGAGTTCCCGGGAGAATTTCGTTGACCAGCAGGGCGTGGAGTGCCGCGTCGATCTGTAGCCCGGCACAATGGATGCGTTCAGCCATGGATTGTCTCCTTTCGGGTCCTCTGGGGTAGGGAGCGTCTGTCCGAATCCTCCCCGGGACCGTCGCGTCAGGTTTATCTCGAACAGCCCCGCTATTTTGGGTGATAGCGCAACATAAACGCCAGAAATGGTTTCAATAGGGGGTATTGATCTTGGTGATGCCATGAGGGGGGTTGGTTCACCAGCCATTTTTGCCTCAGTCGCTCAACTCCCGGGCAACCCCCGTGATCATCTGCCGAACCCAACGGTGGGCCGGGTTGTGCTGGAGCAAGGGGCTCCAAGCCATTTTGAGCTCCAGGGCGGGCACTTCGAAGGGTACATCCCGGACGACGACCCGGGGGTTGTCCCGCTGCAGCCAGGTCGCCCGGCTGGGGAGGGTTACGATGAGGTCGTTTTCCTCTGCAAGGGTCATGGCGGCCTGGTAGTGCCGCGTGAAGACCCGAATCCTTCGTTGTTCACCCAGTTGGGCCAGCGTGGCGTCGACCCAGCCCAAGCGCTGGACGTCATCGGGATTAACGCCCACGCCAACACCCATCCCGGTCTTGCTGACCCAAATGTGGTCTGCGGCGAGGTAAGCCGCGAGGTCAAAATGCTCGAGAATCGGATTGTCGCGGCTCATGAGGCAGGTGAAAGGATCGGACCAGAGCGTGACCTGGTGGAAGGACTGGGGCATCTGGTCGAAGCGATTGATCACCAGATCAATTTTTCCCCGCTCCACGTCCAGGAAGCTCACGTCGGATGGCGTCATCACGTCCAGCGTCAGGCCCGGGGCATGTTCCCGCAACGTCTGGATGACTTTGGGGAACAGCGTGGATTCGGCGTAATCGGAGGCCATCACCCGAATGACCTGATTGGCCTCACCGGGCTCAAACTCTGATGTGGGCTGGATGGCGCGTTCAACCCCTGAGAGGACATCCCTGATCAGGGGTTCAAGCTCCACTGCCCGGGCTGTGGGCGACATCCCATCCGATGTGCGAACCAGCAGCGGGTCCTGGAAGAGGTCCCTTAGGCGCCTCAAGCCATTGCTCATGGCGGGTTGTGACAGTCCCAGTTGGTTTGCGGCCTGGGTCACATTGCGCTCCCTGAGTAAAACGTCGAGGTAGACCAGCAAATTCAGGTCAATTCGATTAAGATCTTTCATCGCCTATTTCTCCAGCGAATGGCGTTGAGAAGTAACATCCATTTGGTGAATTATAGCCGGTCGCCTACGCGCGTGCCTTTGGTTATTGTTCGCAACCTGGATTGAGTCCCAAAATTTTCGGAGGTTTTATGTACACCGCACCCTTGGCTGACATGCAGTTCCTGATTGACGATGTCATCGATGTAGCCGACACGCTGGGTTCACTGGCGCGATTTGCTGAGGTGGGTGTAGGCCCCGAGTTGACCACTGCCTTGCTTGATGAGGCGGGCAAGTTGGGTGCCGACGTGGTCGCGCCCCTGCGCCGGGTGGGAGATGCCCACCCCGCTCGCTGTGAGGATGGCAAAGTCACCATTCCGCCGGGTTATGGCGATGCCATTCGCGAGCTCGGTGCTGGGGGATGGGTCGGTATCTCGGCCGACGCCGATGCCGGTGGGCAGGGTTTGCCCGAGATATATGGCACCGCCGCATCGGAAATCTGGAACGGCGCGGACATGGCCTTTGCACTGGAGCCCTTCCTGAGTTCCGGTGCCGCACTGGCGATCAATGCCCATGCGAGTGACGAACTGAAGTCGATTTACCTGGCAAAAATCAACAGCGGCGAATGGTCGGGCACCATGAATCTCACCGAGTCCGGTGCCGGTTCGGATCTGGGGCCGGTCAAAACCCGTGCGGAGCGGGAGGGCGATCACTATCGAATATTCGGCCAGAAGATTTACATTACCTGGGGTGATCATGACGCCACCGAGAATATTGTTCACCTCGTGCTGGCCCGGCTGCCCGACGCACCAGCGGGCAGTAGGGGCATCTCATTGTTCATCGTGCCCAAATATCTGGTGAATGACGACGGCAGTCTGGGCGAGCGCAACGACGCTTATCCGGTGTCGACGGAACACAAACTGGGTATCCACGGCAGCCCAACCTGCGTGATGGCCTACGGCGATAACGCGGGTGCGATCGGCTATCTGGTGGGTGAGGAGAATAATGGGCTGGCCTGCATGTTCACCATGATGAACGAGGCGAGATTGAAGGTGGGTTTACAGGGTATTGGCGCGTCGGAGGGGGCCTACCAGAAAGCGGTCGCCTATGCGCGGGAGCGGGTACAGGGTGGGGTTGCCATTATTGAGCACGCCGACGTCAAGCGCATGCTCACCACGATGCGGGCATTGATTGAGGCCATGCGGGCTCTGGCGTATACAGAGGCGGTCACCATGGATCTGGCCCACTACGCAGAAGGCGAGCTTCGCGACGTTCAGCGCAAACGCATCGACCTCATGATTCCTGTGATCAAAGGTTGGTGTACCGAAGTGGGTGTGGAGTTGACCTCCCTCGGCGTCCAGGTGCATGGGGGAATGGGTTTTGTTGAGGAAACGGGAGCTGCGCAGTATCTTCGGGACGTGCGCATCACTCCAATATATGAGGGAACCAACGGGATACAGGCGGCGGATCTGGTCAATCGAAAATTGGCCCGGGATGGGGGTGCCGCAATGGAAGCCACCCAGGAAGAGATCGCCAAGCTGGTGACGCAGCTGGAAGGCTCGGACGAGGCTGGCTTGCAGCGTCTGGGCCGGTCGTTGTCCGAGGCGCTTGCGGAGCATGTCGCAGCAACCCAGCACATCCTTGGGCAAATGGGCAGCGATCGCTTCAATGCCTTCGGGGGTGCCTTCGACTACATGATGCAGACAGGCTACCTGTTTGGTGGCTGGCAATTGGGGCGCTCCGCACTGGTGGCTGCGGCACAGCTTGCCGAGGGGCGCAACGTGACGTTTTGCCAGCGTAAGATGGCCACGGCGACATTTTACGGTGCCCGCATCCTCCCGCGGTGTAAGGCGCATGCTGGCGCAATCCTGGACGGCGCAACAGCCCTGTCAGATTTTGATCTTGAGTGGCTGTGAGATTGCAGTGACCGATTTCAGTTTCGCTACTCCCGATCTTCTCGGACGCGCACCCCGAAGCAGCCGCGCTCCCTTACCAGTTCATGCGGTTTGGGCAAATTGAGCGCTTTGCAGGACCTGCTGAGACCGTGCGTTGCCATGAAGACAACTCTCGTGTTGCCGAGGCGGTGGCCGAACCGGGTTCGGGACGTGTTCTGGTGGTCGATGGGCAGGAATCTTTGGCGCGCTCGTTACTCGGTGACAATCTCGCGCGGAAGGCCATCGACAACGGCTGGGCTGGCATCATTGTTATCGGTGCCATTCGGGATGTTGAAATCATTGACGAGTTGCCCATTGGCGTGCGCGCCCTGGGTGTGATTCCTGTCAAAACCGAAAAACGGGGTCAGGGAGAAAGGCAGGTTAGTCTGTCCCTTGGGGGGGTGACGGTCGGTCCCGGGAACTGGGTCTACGCCGACCGTAATGGCGTTCTCATCGCAAAGAAACCCCTGCAGGGCTAGATCCTACCCGTCCGGATATGCTCGGTGCCGGTGTCATGCTTCCAAACGCAGCGACAGGTCCAGTGGTTCCACGAACTTGGTCAAAGTGCCGATTGAAATGTAGTCAACGCCGGTGGCTGCAAGCGCGCGCACATTATGCAGCCCCACGTTACCTGACGCCTCCAATTCTGATCGTCCTCCATTGATGGCGACCGCCTCACGCAGGGCGTCCTCGCTGAAATTATCCAGCATGATGCGATCGACCTGTGCTTCGACGGCCTGGTGAAGCTCCGCAACATTCTCCACCTCAACTTCCACCAGTATGTCCGGCGCCAGCTCCCGCGCCCGGGCGACCGCGGCCGCAATACCACCACAGGCCTCAATATGATTTTCCTTTATCAGGAAAGCGTCAAAGAGTCCGATACGGTGGTTGTGGCAGCCGCCACAGGTCACTGCGTATTTTTGTGCGAGACGCAGGCCCGGTATGGTTTTACGCGTATCCAGCAAGCGCACTCCCGTTCCCTCAACCGCCGATGCATAGCGATGCGCCAGGGACGCTGTGCCCGACAGCAGTTGCAGGAAGTTGAGGGCCGTTCGCTCGCCGGTGAGGATATGACGTGCATTTCCAGAGACGGTAAAAAGACGATCATTGGGGGCGAGAGCGTCGCCATCTTGCTTATCCCAGACGACGTCCAGTGAGGGGTCGAGGGCGTTAAATACCGCGTCTACAAAAGCGGTCCCGCACAACACCCCCGCCTCCCGGGAGATAACCCGCGCCTGTGCCTGATTCAGTGGGTTGACGAGCTCCGCCGTGATATCACCGCTCCCGATGTCCTCCCTAAGTGCCAGGGCAACACTGCCTTTAATGTACTCTGCGCTTAGCATGAAGACTCCCGATTCGTGGTCGAGCAGATGATCTGATCAACCGCTATAGGCTAAGATTAGCCGGTGGATATAAACCCTGACTACTGGATATTGTCGGATGGCTGGCTTGGCGGGGCCCGCAAGGTAGCCTCGCCCAATTACAACGCGCGTCCGTTGGGTAACGCCCCCGAACTCATCGTGTTGCACAACATATCCCTTCCCCCCGGCGAGTTTGGTGGCGGCCATATAGAGGCGCTGTTTACCAACCGGCTCGATGCGACTTCACATCCGTACTTCAACAGTATCGCTCATCTCAGGGTCTCGGCACACTTCCTCATCCGCAGGACGGGGGAAATTTTACAATTTGTCTGTACCGACGATCGCGCCTGGCACGCGGGAGAATCCGTTTGGTGTGACCGGGCCAATTGCAACGATTACTCCATTGGTATTGAACTCGAGGGTACGGATGATCTGGCTTATGGCGAAGATCAATACCGGCAGTTGCAGCGCCTGATCAGTGCCCTGCAGGCGCAATACCCCGCTCTCCACCGAGGTGATATTGTGGGGCATAGCGACGTTGCTCCCGGACGTAAAACCGATCCGGGAGCGAGCTTTGACTGGGATTACCTGTCAGAACTATTGGCGAGCTCACGGGCGTGACGGTGTCGGTTTATTGATCCGGAATATTGGGAGTGTGAAGTTGGTGGTTGAGTCCGAGGGCCCGGAATATAACTGGAGCAGTGCATGACCTACATCGCTTTTTTGGTGGCGACATCGTTATATTTCGCCGTTGGCACAGGGGGTCCCCTGCATGCCGACCGATGGTTTCGGTCGCTTCAGGGGCGCGTTGATGCCCTGGAGCCGGATTTCTGGCTCGGGTTCGTTCTGTTGGTTGTGGTGCCCTGCGCGGCCTTTGCACTCGTCTACGCTCTACTCGAAGAAATTTTTGGTTCGGCGGCGGTCCTGATACTGGGGACGGCCGCGCTGTTTTTCAGTTTTGGGCGTTTGGATTGGCCGGCCCTCGTAAATCGTTTCAAGGCCCGGGCTTCTGCGGGTGACCTTGAGGGCGCGCTACTGACACTGGAAGCCGCGGGAAGCGGTCCACTGGCCGCTGAGGATGTTGAGTCCGCAAGTCACGAGGGCATGCGAGTACTGCTTTATGAGGGTTTTCAACGCTGGTTCCCGCCCGTACTTTATTTCCTGTTGATGGGTCCTTTTGCTGCCGTTGCCTATCGTCTGGTGATGATCGGTAGTGACGACCGTAAGGTGGCCCTGAAATCCCTGCGCCATTTTTTCGATTGGCTGCCGTCGCGTGTCCTTTTGCTGACCTTCGGCGTCGTTGGAAATTTTGAAGCCGTTCGGCCGTTGCTGGTTGATAAAAGCTTTGACGCCGATATTGCCACCGACGAATTGCTGCTGGAGGGACTGGAGCTGGCCATGCCGTCAGGCTCGGACCCTGCAGATCGTGTTGAAGAGATGCGCGAAGGGTTGCAGCGTGCCCTGATCGTCTGGATTGTGATCGCCTCCATTCTCGTCATCGTTTCCTAAAAACGTGACTTTGGTCACATTGTGGCGACGTGCTACCCGGGTACCGGGCCACCCCGCGCTAGGCTGATGCCCCAGCAGCTGCTTCGGGTGTGGCCATGGCCAACGAGTTCCTTACCGAGCCCGCACTGCGCACGACTGACGAGGCGGGCCGTGAAGGTAGTCCCGTCCTGCGCCTTACTATTGCATTTCACCCCGACCTTGATCGTATTGGCCAATGGACTGATTTGTGTCTCTGGGATCCGGAAAGACCCGATCGATTGCCCGGTGAGTACGCTCTAGGCCGATACAGCCCAGAGTTTGCGGACGGCAAGCCCATAGCCGATGCCCATGTCAGTCGCCTTGCCGTGTTGCTTCGGCCCAAAAAGCAGAAGCAGGTAGCTGGAAAACCGAGCCTGCGTCTTGAGGCGGACAGCACTGCAGATGTCCGCATCGGCCCAAATGGGCATTCCGCTTTTATTGCTGACCACGATGCGCTAGTGCGCGGTATCCCCATTCGATTGGCGCATTGCGTTGTGTTGGTCCTGCGCTGGTTGCCCGACAATGTCATCGCGCAACCCAGCCTCAGAGAGCAGTTTGCAGCCCTTCTTCCCGGCGCTTCAGCGGAGACGGCGCGACTTTGGCGGGATATCGCCCTGGTGGCACCGACTGCGCTGCCCATTTTGCTGTTGGGACATTCAGGGGTCGGCAAAGAGTGGGTCGCCAAGGCGATTCATGCCAGCAGTGATCGCGCTCAGCAGCCTATGGTTTCCCTGAATCTAGCAGCCATCCCCAGTGATCTGGCTGCCGCTGAGTTGTTCGGCAGCACGGCGGGAGCCTATACCGGGGCGGTAGAACGATTGGGTGCTTTCCGAGAGGCACACGGGGGCACCCTGTTTTTGGATGAGATTGCTGACGCGCCGGTGGCTGTTCAAGTGCAGCTTCTTCGCGCTTTGGAGCAGGGTGAGGTCCAGGTGCTTGGTGG
>JAKMEU010000242.1 GCA_022425845.1 Luminiphilus sp.
CGGCCGCGCTGGTTGACGCCAGAAACGCTTCGAAATCCTGTAGCAGTTGGGTTTTGGCGCCTTCCCTGATTGCTGCGTGACGGCGCAAGGTCTGTTTTTCTCGAGTCGATTCCCGCATCAGCGTAGCCAGGGCCTGCCACAGGTCGGGGACCCCCTCACCATCGGTGGCAATGGTGCTGTAGACGCCAGGGGGAGTGGAGGTTGGCAGACACTGCAGCGACTGCTCAAGCAGGATCTTGGCGTTTTCAAGACCGGGACGATCGGCTTTGTTCAATACAAAAGCATCGCCCTGCTCGGTGAGGCCCGCCTTGTTCGCCTGAAAACTGTCTCCCCAGCCGGGGTTAAGCACCACCGCCACGCGATCGGCCAGTGCCATGATGTCCAACTCGACCTGACCAATGCCCAGTGTCTCAATGATCACCAATGGCCAGCCGGCCGCGTCCAGCAGGTTAACCGAAGCTCGTGTCGCCGCGGCTATACCCCCCTGGTGACCCCGGGAGGCCATGGAGCGAAAGAACACTTTGTGGTCAAAGTGGCGATAGTCCATGCGCACACGATCGCCCAGCAGTGCGCCACCGGTCAATGAAGAACTGGGGTCAACCGCCAGTACAGCAACCGCGCCGTACTGAGCAAGGGCATGGGGCAGCAGCGCGCTGATCAGGGACGATTTACCAGCCCCCGGCGGCCCGGTGATACCCAGCACATGGGCAGTGGCCGGCTGCTCCAGTGCCCTCTGCTCAATAGCGAGTGCCTCTGTCCCTCCCGATTCGATGGCCGAAATAGATTTAGCAAGAGCTCTGCGTTCGGTGAAGTCGTCCGCTACGCCAGCAGTTGCCGAATCCTTCATTGTGTTTCGCTAAGCCCTGTCAGCCGATTGGCTGAATCGACAATGTCAGTGAGCATGGAGCCAGGGGGGAAAACCTCCAACCCCTTTTCCTCGAGTTGTTTGCAGGCATGGGGCGGAATGGTCCCCCCGGCAAAAATGGGCATATCCGGCGCGGCCGATTGCACTGCATCCACCGCGCGCAGTGCCACATCAATGTGGCCACCTATATTGAGCCCTACCAGATCGACGTCTTCGTCAATAGCAGCGGCGACAATCTCGGCGGTAGTCGCCATACCGATCATAATCACCTCAAAGCCTGCGTCGCGAAGTGCGCGGGCGACAATGGTGGGGCCGCGCCAGTGGCCGTCAAGTCCTGTTTTGGCCATCAGGATTCGTTTTGGCGTCATTCGCTTACCCTCTCAGCTTTGAATGGGTGTTCGCCAATCACCAAACACCTCGCGATAAACATCCCCGATCTCGCCCAACGTGGCCTCTGCTTCAAGGCAATCCATCATGACGGGCATGATGTTGTCATCGTTTCGGCACACCTCTTCCAGGCGTCTGAGCGCATTAGCTGCGCCCTGTTCATGGCGGCTTCGCTTAACCTCCTTAAGGCGCTCCAGAGCCACATCGAAGGCATCGTCCGAGCCGATGAAGCCATCGATCTCAAATGGGCTGGCGTCGTCTTGAGCCATGGTCACACCGACGATGTTGGCCTGGCCGCTCTCGGTTTGCATAAACTCTTTGTGTTGATTCTCTTCGGCTTTGGCGTGTAGCCAGCCGGAGTCCAGACAGGCCAGATAGCCGCCGCGACTCTGGATCTCGTCGAAAAACCCCCAGGCTTTTTCCACCAACTGTGCGGTCAGCGTCTCAACATAGTAGGAGCCGCCCAGCGGGTCCGTGACGTCCGTCAATCCAGTCTCTTCCATAAGGACTTGCTGGATACGCACCGACATTTGGTGGGCGTGCTCAGAGGGAATGGACAACGCCTCGTCATATCCTGAAACGCCCAGTGACTGCACGCCGCCCAGGACCGCGCTGACCGCCATAAGGGTACCCCGTACCAGGTTGTTCATGGGCTGCTGGTAGGCCATTTTAGACCCCGCGGTCACGCAGTGAATCCGAAGGTTGGCAACCCGCCCGTCGGTAATCCCATAGCGCTGCTCTAAAAGGTCAGACCACATCAGGCGCGCTGCACGCATTTTGCAGGCTTCCTCAAAAATTTTAATGGAAGCCCGAAAGCTGACACCCCCGCAGCCCCGTGCTGCGACGTCCAGCGCTATGCGACCCCGACGCTTGATTTCATCAAGGTACTCAACGGCGTTGGCGAACAGACTGCCCAGTTCCTGATCGGGCGTTAGGCCGGTGTCAGCACCGTTGTAGCCGGCAATCGAAACCGGCACCCAACGCGGCAGGTGTTCGGTGCAAAATTCAATGATGTCGGCGTTGAATCGCAGGCCAGCATCGGTGGGAATCTGCTGCTTTGTGATGCAGCCAAGATAGGTGAGGTTGAAGTCGCTTTGGCCCGTTCCAGCCAAGTGTTCCAGGTCGTAACCGCGTTTTTTGGCAACGGTCCAATAAGCCGCCAAGGCAAACGGAGCGTGCTGGACCACCGCCCCCCCGGCGTGTCCAAAGCTGGTGTCCATGGGCAAGCCATCGAGGCAGATAGCTGTGTCGCGAACACTTTGCATGACGGCGCCGGTCAGGCCCACGTCCTCTCGCCGGGCAAGAACCTCGGGGTGATCGACGTTGTAGCAGTGGTCAGCGGTATTGCGATCGTGCTCCATAATGAAGCCGGTTTCACCGTTCTTGAGCAAAAACTTGATCCGTTCGTTTTCATCTTCCGGTTTACCGAAGCCGCTGAGCTGGAAAATCCGCCAGGGCTTTGAACGGTAGCCTGAGGGGTGGAAGCCGCGGTGATAGGGGGCTTCTCCCGGAGCCAGATTGGTGCGCGCCGCGTGGGCAGTGGGGATATCTTCTGCCGTGTAATAGGATTTGAGGGGAATGTCCGAGCAGGCTTGCACCGTGTCGTCGGGGCCTTTTGCGCGCATCGATGTGCACCTCAATGTGGTTATTTTAGACGCAGACTACTACATGTTTACTTTGGAGTAAGCTATTGATACGTTGAGTACAACAAACATAACAATAGAAAGTGGGGCACGCCGTGTTTGGATACGACGCATCAACGCTGGGACAAACCGCCACCGAGAGGGTGCATATGGGACGTCCTGCAGCTGACGCGCTGGGGGAAGAGGCGGAAACGCTGGGAGCCCAGCGCATTTTTTTGTTGGTAAGCTCCACCCTGCGCAGCAGTACCGACGAGATTGAGCGCATTGAGGCCGCCCTGGGGCCCAGACTCGCCCTGACCTATGACGGCATCGCACCCCATGCCCCGCGTACGGATGTGCTCACGGCCATGGCCGCCGCGAGGGCGGCAGAGGCTGATCTCATTATTACCGTGGGGGGCGGCTCGGTGACCGACGCGGGTAAAGTGATCGCGCTGGGTCTGAAGCACAACATGCTCACCCACGAGGACTTTGAAGGTTTTTATGTCTATGTAGACGACAATGGCGACACGATCGCTCCGATCTTTGAGGGGCCGGATATACGGGTTATTTGCTGTCCGACCACCCTCTCCGGCGGCGAATTCAACACCATGGGTGGTGTGACCGACGACCGGGAAAATAAAAAACAGGGCTATACCCATCGACTCATGGCGCCTATCGCCATCGTGCTCGATCCGGCCCTGACGGTGCATACGCCGGAGTGGCTGTGGCATTCAACAGGGGTACGTGCCGTTGATCACGCTCTGGAGTCTCTGGCGTCCCGACATTCGAGCTACTTTTGCGATGGCGTGGCCGAGAGTGCCCTTCGCTTACTCAGCCACGCCATGCCGGCGGTCAAGGCCGACCCGGGCGATCTCGATGCCCGACTGCAGTGTCAGATCGGCGCGTGGCAGTCCATGATTCCGATTATTGGCGGTGTGCCCATGGGGGCGAGCCACGCCATCGGCCATGTTCTTGGGGGCACCGCTGACGTGCCACACGGTTACTGTTCCTGCGTTATGGCGCCGGCAGTGCTCGCGTTCAACAAGTCGGTTTGTGGCGACAAACAGGACAAGATCAGCGCGAGCTTCGGACGTCCCGGTGAGGACGCCAGTCAGGTCGTCGACGCATTTATTCGCGGGCTCGGTATGCCAAGAAGCTTAAGTGAGGTGGGTGTGACCGAGGATCAGCTTGATCTGATTGCCGAGTACACCATGTTGGATTTCTGGTCGCGCACCAATCCCCGGGAGATCACAGGCCCTGCCGATGTCAGGGCCATCCTTGAGCAGGTGCGTTAGCCCATGTCGGTGGCCGTAAACATTACCCAGTCCAGCCTCAAGCATGAGGTCACTGACTTCAAGCGACGGCGCATTCGCGAGGAGGCCAGCCACCTGTTTTTTGAGCTGGGTTACGAGGGTACAACGCTCGATGCGATAGCGCAGCGTCTCGAGGTCACCAAGCCGTTTATTTACACCCACTACGCCAACAAGGCAGAGCTTCTTTACGACATCTGCCAGACGGGCATTCTGCAATCACTGGCTGCTATCGAGCAGGTTCAGGTGGGAAACGATGATTGCGCCACCGATCGACTCTCCCGTCTGGTGGAGTCGGTACTGGACATCATTTTTGAATTCCAGAACTTCATCGTGGTGTATGAGCGGGAAGAGAAAAACCTCGACAGTGCCCAGGCTCGTGAAATCCGCGAGTATCGAAGCCTGTTTGATCACAAGTTGGCGGCCATTTTGGATCAGGGGCAGAGCGCTGGCGAGTTCAAGATTGTAGACGCGCTACTCACCGCCAACACCATCGGCGGCATCATGACCTGGGTGGCGCTGTGGTACCGGCCCGAGGGGAAGCGGACGCGTCACCAGATCATTGCACATACCCTGAGAATGGTGATGTCTGTCGTCGGCGTGTCGGTTCCTTGGCCGTCCGACAGCATTGAAGCGGCTCGCCAATGACCCGCCATACAAACGGCCAGCCATAACAACAGGGAGGCGATAAGGCTATGACAAACCAAACATCAACCTCTGACCCTCGAATACCCGATCGAGACTGCTGTGTTACCCGTTACCTGCTGGAGCGTTGGGCCAGTGAAAAACCGGAGCAAGTGTTTGCTGTGTTCCAGGATGGTGAGGAATGGCAGTACGGACAACTGCTGAGCCGTGTGCGCCAGCTGGCCGGTGGTTTTGCTGAATCAGGTATCGCACAGGGTGATCATGTGGCGGTGTGGATGTTTGACGGCAAGGAAGCAATCCTCACCTTCTTCGCGCTCAATTATCTCGGCGCTGTTTTCGTGCCCCTCAATACGGCATTCAAGGGCTCAGTGCTAGAGCACACGTTGAATCTCTCCAATGCGGCTGTACTGGTGGCGCATGGCCAGCTTCTCGATCGTCTCGGGGAGGTAGACTGCCCCAAAATAGGCCAAATCGTCTGCCTGGGTGACGCCGCCGGTCCCGAGCGTTCTGACACTATTCCCTGGTCGAAAATCAGTGACGCCAGCGCGTCACCTCCCGAACTCGATCGCCCCATCGAGCCCTGGGATACCCAATCTATTATTTTTACGTCGGGCACGACAGGGCCTTCAAAGGGAGTGCTCTCGTCTTATCTGCATATCTTCACCAACGCCGGACCCGAAACCTGGCCGTTCGTAACCGGGGAAGACCGATTTCTGATCAACATGCCCATCTTCCACATTGGTGGTATGGGCGTGATCTTTGTGATGCTCGCGAGGGGGGGGTCGATTGCGGTCACCGAGGGCTTTTCCACGGAGACCTTCTGGCCTTTCGTTCGCTCCTCAAAAACGACCGTCGTCTTTCTGCTGGGGGTCATGGCGACGTTCCTGCTCAAACAGCCCCCTTCTGGGGAAGATAGGAATCATTCAGTGCGCCTGGTGTTTATGGTGCCCCTGACCGAAACCTGCACTGACTTCACCGAGCGTTTTGGCTCCGATGTGTACACTATTTTCAACATGACCGAGGTCAGTTCGCCCATTGTCTCAGAACCCAACCCCACCAAGCGCGGCACCTGTGGTCGTAAACGTGAGGGCGTCGATGTGCGGCTTGTGGACGAATTTGACTGCGAAGTGGCTGTCGGTGAGATCGGTGAAATGATTGTCCGAACCGATCGGCCTTGGGGCATGAACTCCGGCTACTACAAACAGCCCGATGCGACCGCCGCGGCCTGGCGCAACGGGTGGTTTCACACAGGGGACTGTTTTCGGCTAGACGCCGAGGGCTATTATTACTTCGTCGACCGAATGAAAGATGCCATTCGTCGGCGGGGAGAGAATATTTCGTCCTTCGAAGTTGAGGCAGAGGTGGTGGCTTACGATGACGTTCGCGAGGCCGCGGCCTACGCGGTACCCAGTGATGTGGGTGAAGACGAGGTCATGATTGCGGTTGCCGCCGTTGAAGGACAGAGCATAGATCCCGAGAGTCTGGTGCGATTCCTCGGGGAGCGTATGGCGCACTTCATGGTGCCAAGGTATGTGCGCGTGCTCGATGAATTACCCAAGACGCCCTCGTCAAAGGTTATGAAGCATGTGCTGCGTAATGAGGGGGTCACCGACGATACCTGGGACAGGGTCGCGGCCGGACTCCATTTCAAACGAGAGACACTGTCGGCCTGATGTAGGCCTTCATTTTTAGCCGTAACGCAAGGAGCAATAACAATGAAGAAAGTAGGATATTTGCCAAAGTTCCTAATGCTAGGCGGAGCTGCTGCGCTCAGCGGGTATGCCTTTAGCCAACCCATGCTGGAAGAAGTCGTTGTAACGGCTTCCAAGAAGGACGTCTCGGTGACAGACCTTGCGGCCGCTGCCAATGTCATTGGCGGGGAAGATGTGGTACCGGGTGGTGTGCAGTCGGTGCGGGATATGATCGTCGATGTGCCTAACCTGTCCATTGGTGATCAGTTTGGCTTCGCTCGCGTATTCATGCGCGGCATCGGTATGACCAGCATCGATATTGGTGGAGAGGGCGCGGTTGCGTTTCTTCAGGATGGCGCCATCATCCCCCGACCCGCGGCGCAATTGATGGGTATGTTTGACCTGGCGCAGCTGGAGGTTCTGCGCGGTCCCCAGGGCACTCTGTATGGTCGCGGCGCCACCGCTGGGGTTATTAATATGGTGACGGCCAAACCGGGAGAGGAATTTGGCGGTTATATCCGCGCCACGGCGGGTAATTACGGGCTCCTGGATTTCGAGGGCGCGGTAGATCTACCCATGGGCGATGCTCTCTCGGCTCGCGTAGCGGGAAAATTTGAGAACCGTGACGGCTACGGCACCAACCTGTTTTCCGGTGAGGAGGTCGATGATCGCGACGCCCAGGCGTACCGCGTGACCCTCGCTTATGACGCGGGCGGGTCGGTGAGGGCGACCGCTGCCTATCAGCACTACGAGGAAGACGACCAGAACTTTGCGTTCCATTACTTTGGCCCCTCGGAGGGCAACCCATTGGGCCCACTGGCCGTCCCAATTTTTGGCGGTCAGACGGTCTTTCAGGCAGGTGGCAGCATCTACGATATCAACTCCGATCAGGAAGCCATCAATACCCGAGATGGTGACAGCGGCATAGTGACCCTTGAATTCGATGTCGCTGAGAACCAGACGCTGAAATCAATCACGTCGTTTCAGGAGTTGGATCGATTCCTTCGCGATGACCTTGATTCCACCGATGCCAATTTATTTGGGCAGAACAACTACACCGAACGCAGTGAGTCCTGGAGTCAGGAGTTTGTCTATAACTTTTCCGGTGATCGACTCGATTTCCTCGCGGGTGCCATGTACTTCGAAGAGGATCTCTACGGTCAGGTACTGGTCCCCCTGACCAATATTTGTGCCCTGCTGGCGCCTACACTCTGTGGCACCCCCGTCGGTGATGCCATTGGCGCAGGCCGCTATGAACAGAACGGTGACGTCGACATCGAGGCGTACGGTATTTATGCCGAGGCCAGCTACCAGTTGACCGACGCGGTCAAAATTATTGCCGGCGTGCGGTACAACTACGAGGAGCGGACGGGCACGGGTGCCTTCATCTTTGATGCACTGCCACTTAATGTGCCCACCGACCAGTCCGAGGACTGGAGCGATGTGACCCCCCGTCTGACAGTGGAGTTTCAGCCTTCAGAGAACATGCTGCTCTACGCCACCTATAACCAGGCCTTCAAGTCGGGGGTGATCAATACTGGCAGCACGAGCCCGCCGCTGGAGCCCGAAACGGTCGATGCCTTTGAGGTGGGCCTCAAAGGCGCGACCGCCAATGGTGGGATGCGCTATGCAGTGTCGGGTTTCTACTATGACTATGCTGACCTGCAGATTTCCTTCGTTGATGAGACCAGCACCGTTAGCACCATCAACGCTGCCGAGGCCGAAAATTACGGTCTTGAGGTGGAGATTGATGCGGCCCTGACCGAAAATTTCACGCTGGATGTCTATGCAACCTACCTCAGTGCTGAATATGAAGAGTTCTTTAACGGCGATTACTCAGATGGTTTTGCGGTCAAGGATTTGAGCGGCAATACGTTACCCAATGCGCCCGAGTACACCTTCAAAGTGGGCCTGAACTACAACGCATCGATGATGGGCGGTGACGTCATGCTGCGCGGCGAGTACTACTACCAGGATGATGTCTACTTCACGGAATGGAACCGGGAAGATGCCTTCCAGGAGGGCTATGGTTTGCTGAATGCCAGAGCCATGTATACCTTCCCCGGTGAGCGCTGGAGCCTCGCAGTTTGGGGCCGCAATCTTGCCGATGAGGAGGTGATCTCAAACAACATCATCACAGCGCCGCTGTACAACTCGCTGCGTGTGGGCTCCATGCTGCCGCCGCGTACGTTTGGAGCAACCGTCAGTCTGGACTTTTAATCTGAACGAGGGTCGTGCAGGGTGAACGCTGGGTTCTCCTTTAACCCCATGGATCCGCAGCTTCTTGCGGATCCTTATCCCATATTCCAATGGATGCGTGAGGAAGACCCTATTCATCGGTCTGATCTGGGGTTCTGGGTCATGACGCGTCATGAGGACTGTCGGCACGTCCTGATCGATAAAACCTTCGGTCAGGGCGACTTTGTCAAAAATATCCAGTTGTTCTACGACGCCGATTTTGATGTGTTGGCTCATCCGGCTTATATCTGGCTGTCTCGGGTATTTGTCATGCAGGACCCGCCCACTCACACCCGCCTTCGGGGGCTGGTCGCGGGAGCACTGTCGCTCAAGCGTATCCGTGCCATGGAGCCGAGGGTGCGCGAGTTGGCACGCGCGATGCTGGCCCGTCTGGCAGATCAACCCGGAACAAACTTCATTGAGACGTTTGCCTACCGATTTCCAACGCTGGTGATGTGTGACATGTTGGGGCTGGAGGAGCACGAATTTTCAGATGAATTGCTCACCCAGCTGAACCTGGCGATTGCCGACACCTTCCCCGTTTTTGAGACTCGGGCCCTGTGCGAGGAGGAGCTGGCGCTGGCCAATCGGCAGATGGAATTCCTGACCGCTTTTTTTGACGACCTGTTCGAGCGGCGCCGAGCGCATCCCCGGGATGATCTCACCACGGCGCTGGTCCAGGCCCGTGAAGGCGATGCATCCTTGTCATCAGAGGAGCTCAGCACCTCGGTTATTGGCTTGTTTGGGGCTGGTTTTGAAACCACAGCGCACATGATCGGAAATGGGATGTTCCTGTTGGGAACCCACCCCGATGAGCGTGCCAAGCTGAGAGCTGATCAAAGTCTTGCGGCCGCTGCCACCGAAGAAATTGTTCGCTATGAGTCTTCGCTCCAGGCGACCTATCGCACGGCACTCGCAGATACTGTGGTCTCGGGTCAGTCCATTGCCGCCGGGGACCGCATCCTGACGATTGTTGCCGCTGCGAACCGCGACAAGAATGTGTTTGACCGCCCGGAGACGTTCGTTATTGATCCCAGAGAGGAGAAACCTCTGACCTTTGGCGGCGGTATTCACTATTGTGTGGGCGCGGAGCTGGCGCGGCTGGAGGGCCGTGTGTTTCTGGAAGAACTGTTTACAGCCTTTCCCGATTTTGAGGTCGATACGCAAACGGCTCGTCTGCGTCAGGCCTTCCTGTTTCGCGGTTTTGAGCACCTCGCGGTTAGGCTCTGATGACGGCACCCATGACTCCTAACGCGCGTCCCCTGTCACTGGGTTTGTTTATGCCCAACTGCTCGAATATGCCTTCGATTTCCACCCATGACGTGGTGGCTGATCAATGGACCTATACCCAGAACGAAGCTCTGGCCCTTCGTGCTGAAGCCCTGGACTTTGAATACCTGTTTCCGGTTTCGCGCTGGCGTGGTTTTGGCGGGGAGACTAACTTTTTGGGTACCTCACTTGAGACCACGACCTGGGCGGCGGCGCTACTGCGAGCCACCGAACGCATTAACATTTTCTCGACGGTCCATGTTCCCCTATTTCACCCTTTCGTGGTCGCCAAGATGGGGGCAACTCTGGCGCACATGAGCGGCGGGCGCTGGGGGTTGAATGTGGTCAGCGGCTGGAGTGCCCGTGAATTCGGGATGATGGGTATCGAGCTGGCCGAACACGGCCGCCGCTACGAGCGCACCGCAGCGTTTATAGAGGTGCTTCGGGGGTTGTGGGACTGCGGTGGGCAGCCCGTTAACCATCGCAGCGACTGGTATACCGTGGTCGATGGAGAGGCGTCACCGGTGCCGGCGATCCAGCCTCCCATTGCCAATGCCGGGACCTCTGAAGATGCCAAGCAGATGACCGCAGCCCTGTGTGACTGGGCTTTTATCTCGACGCCCTCCGTCGAAGCCATCGCGGGCATTATTGATGACATTCAATCCCGGGCCGAGGGTCACCGGCGCAAAGTCCGCACTGCGATCTTCCCGTTTTTGCTCTGGGCGCAGACACGCAGTGAGGC
>JAKMEU010000284.1 GCA_022425845.1 Luminiphilus sp.
GGCTGATGCTACGGCAGCGGGAACTGTCGGGTGAGGGCGAAGTTGCCGGGGAGGCGCTCAGCCTTGACGCGGAACTGCGAATACTCGATGAGGCTGACGAGACCGCACCGACGCCAGCGGCGGCCGCTGATCGAAACCCAGAGCACCGCGACTGGCGTGTCCTTGGCCCTGTACTGTTTTTGATGCTGGTGATGCCGCCGCTTCTATACCTGAGGTTGGGAGCGATTGAAGATGTGCGGATTGCTGATGCACTGGCGAATCTTGAGGAAGCAACCCCTTCGGAGGTGGAAGCGCTGCTGGTTGCCATCGAGGCCCGCTCTGAGCTGAAGCCCGACAATGTGGAGTATCTCTCGCTACTGGGTGAGTATTACACGGCGCAGAATGATCATGTCCAGGCGCTTGTCGTTTACGAACAACTGCTTGAAGCATTTCCCGAAAGCCCGGAGATCCTGGCTCGGGTTGCGCAGGCGGAATACTTGTCGGGAGATCGTGAGCTGACTAGCCGTGCCCGGCGGCGCGCCGAAGCGGCCCTGGCCATTAACCCGGGACAGCGCAGCGCCCTGGGCACACTGGGTATGGCTGCGTTTGAATCGGGAGACTACGCCGCGGCCGTCGGTTACTGGGAGCGACTCATGATCACCGAGGTGCCAGGCACCCCGGGATACCAGATGCTCACGACCATCATTACCGAGGCTAAAGAACGGGGCGGAATCCTCAAAGAAACCGCCCCCTTACCTTCCGGGCCAGGTGTGGAGGTGGAGGTGGGATTGCCGGAGGGCGTGGCCGTGTCGGGGACCGTCTTTATTCTCGCGCGTCCCAGCGGGGCGGAGCAGCGAATGCCTACGGCGGTGGTCCGTCGTGATGCCGCCCAGTTGCCGCTGTCGGTGCGTCTTGATGACGCCTCGTCAATGGCGGGTCAGACCCTGTCGTCGCTGGCTCTCGTCGATATCGAGGTGCAGGTTTCCCCCTCAGGCCAGCCCGGTCGCGCCAATGCCACCTGGGTGGCTACCGCAGAAGCAATCCAGCCTTCCGACACGGCTCGCATTCAGTTGCAACTGAGGCCGCTCTAGCAAAAACCTGCAATTCGTGACCGGGTAGCGATGCCAGATATAGTGTTATCGGCTGGCAGGGTATACACTATATGTTGTGTCATAAGGGACGCCGAGCGGCGTTCTCCATCAGGTAGGTGCATGCGTCTCAAATCCATCAAGCTCGCCGGCTTCAAATCGTTTGTTGATCCGACGACGGTCAATTTTCCCAGCAATATGTGCACCGTGGTCGGGCCAAATGGCTGTGGAAAGTCCAATATAA
Organism: Luminiphilus sp.; assembly: GCA_022425845.1. Classification (GTDB taxonomy): domain Bacteria; phylum Pseudomonadota; class Gammaproteobacteria; order Pseudomonadales; family Halieaceae; genus Luminiphilus. The sequence continues at coordinate 1,312 of JAKMEU010000284.1, forward strand.
TTGATGCTGTGCGATGGGTAATGGGCGAGAGTTCTGCCAAAAACCTTCGCGGCGAGGCGATGACCGACGTCATCTTCAACGGGACCACCCAAAGACAGCCTGTTGGCCAGGCGTCGATTGAGCTGATTTTCGACAACAGCGCTGGAAAATTGGTGGGTGAGTACGCCTCTTACGCTGAAATATCGGTGCGTCGGGTCGTTGGGCGAGAAGGCACCTCCGAATACTGGTTAAACGGCAGTAAGTGCCGGCGTCGTGATATTACCGATCTGTTTCTGGGCACAGGCCTCGGGCCCCGAAGCTACGCCATCATTGAGCAGGGCATGATATCCCGGCTCATAGAGTCCAAGCCCGAGGAATTGCGGGTTTTTATCGAAGAGGCCGCGGGCATCTCAAAGTACAAGGAACGGCGTCGTGAAACCGAGAGCCGTATGCGCCGAACGCTGGAAAACCTCGAGCGTCTTGCCGATTTGCGGGAGGAACTTGAGCGGAATCTGCAGCACCTGCTCAGGCAGTCCCAGGCTGCGGAAAAGTATGCTGAGTTACGCAGTGAAGAGCGAGAGTTAAAAGCGCAGCTCCTGACCTTGCAGTGGCGGGAGTTCCAACAATCCAGCGCGCAGAGCCATCAACTGCAGTCAGAGTTGGACGTTCGCCAGGAGGCTGAACGCGCCGAGGTGGAGCGTGTCAGCGCAGCCATCGAGGCGACCCGGGTCAAGCTTGCAGACGCAACCGACGCCTTTAACACCGTTCAGGCCGATTACTACTCGGTGGGTGGCGAAGTGACGCGCGTTGAGCAGGCGCTGAAGTACGAGCAGGAACGGCGAGCCACCATAAAACAGGATCTCACCCAGACCCAATCGGGATTGCAGGAGTCCCGAGGGCACTTGAACGCCGATACCGATCGACTGCGTCTTTGGCGAGAGGAGTTGGAGACACTGAAGCCCCAACTTGGCGAGCAGCGAGGGGCGGCGGATACGGCGGCGCAGGTGACAGCCGATGCGGAACGTCTGATGCAGGATTGGCAGACGCGCTGGGATGAGTTCAACCAGCGATCTGCGGGTCCGAAGCAGGCCTCTGAGGTCCAGCAGAGCCGTATTGTTTATCTTGAGCAGGTTTTGCAGCGGATTCAGGAGCGCAGCGCCAAGTTGCAGGAAGAGCTGGGGCAGCTGGCGGTAGAGGATGTTGACTCTGAGTTGCCCCTGTTGGAGCAACGCATCAGTGCGGGGGAGGCAGCGGTCTCGCAGCAGGAACAGACCCTACTCGAATTGGACACGGGGATCGCGGGGCATCGCGACAGTATTGTGGCTCTGGGTGACGAGCAGGATGAAGCACGTGCTCGCTTGCAGCAGTTGCGCGGTCAGGAGGCGTCCCTCATGGCCTTGCAGCAGGCGGCGACCGAGGAGGATGACGTATCGGCGACCAGTGACTGGCTCGCTCAACTGGGGTCGGCCAATGGTGGCAGTGTTTACGAGGCTTTAAATGTTGATGCTCGTTGGTCGCTTGCGGTTGAAACGGTCTTCGCATCCGGACTGACGGGTGTCTGTACCGATGATTTTTCAGCAGTAAAACAGGCGCTTGCCGATTCCCCGGCCGGCGCTAACATTCTGGCCTCAGGCGGCCATTTTAACCCTGGGCCTGGCACCCTCGCGGAGAAAGTGCAGGGGCCTGCGGCGGTTCTCAGGGCGTTATCGAGTGTCTATTTGGCGGATACGGTTGAGGCTGCCTTGGAGCGGTTGGAAACCCTGCCCGATTACGCTTCGGTCGTCACTCCCGGTGGCGATTGGTTGCGCCATGGCTGGCTGACCAAGGCCTCAACCGGTGATGGCGGCCAGGGGGTCATCCGGCGCAAGGCGGCTCTGGACAGTCTCGCCAGTGACATATCGGCCCTCGAAAGCGCCCTTGCAGCCATTGATGCGAAGCTGGCGGCAGCCCGGGAAGCGCGCCAACTCAATGAAGACGCGCGCCGATCCGGTGAGGCTGCGCTTAAGGCCTCACTGCAGGTGCAGGCGGAAATCGTGGCAGAGCGGGGCGCTCGACTCGCGGCGTTGGAGCAAGCCCAACAGAGGAAAGACCAACTCGATGCCGATCTCTCGGAGTCGCGGGCCCAGTTCGAATCCGAGCAGCGGGCGCTGGGCGAAGCACGGTCCGAGCTTCAGGTAGCCATTGACCAGATGGCCCTCGACGGCGAGCAAAGGGATTCGTTGAGTAGCGAGCGCGAAAGGTTGGGCGGTGAATTGCAGGCCGCGCGGGAAAAAGCGCGTGACAGTCGCGATGCTGCGCACCGCACCGAGGTGCGTGTGCAGAGCCTTGAGAGCCAGGTTGATACGGTGGCGAGTTCCATCGCTAGATTGGAGCAGCAGGTTGAGCAACTGGAGGGCAGGGTCAAGGATTTATCAGAGCAGTTGCCATCAGCCGACAACCCTGATGCCGCCATGCAGGCCGAGCTTGAGGCGTTGCTGGCGCAGCGCGTAGATGCCGAGGCGGCACTTGCTTCAGCACGCCAGCAGGTCGCCGAGACTGAGCAAAGCTTGCGAGAGCAAGAGAAAGAGAAAGTTGCCGCAGAGCATCGACTGCAGAATATTCATGCTGAAATTGAATCGGGCCGTCTGCAGCAGGCTGAGCGTAATGTCCGCATTGAGAATCTGGTTTCCCAATTGACGGAGCTTGATGTAACGCCTGAGCAGGTGGTCGAGTGGCTACCTGAAGGCGCCTCCGAGCCCGAATGGCAGGTTAAGGTCGAGCGCGTTGCAGCTCGGATAGCGCGTCTGGGCCCGATTAATCTTGCCGCTATTGATGAGTACGCGAAGGCATCGGAGCGCAAGGTCTACCTCGATTCCCAAGACGCCGACTTGCAGGAGGCACTGCAAACCCTCGAGGGCGCCATCCGGAAGATCGACAAGGAAACCCGAAGCCGCTTCAAGGAGACCTTTGACCAGATCAACGCGGGCTTTGCCGAACTCTTTCCAAGGGTGTTTGGCGGGGGTACTGCCAGTCTGGAGATGACAGGTGATGATCTACTCGATACCGGTGTGGCGATCATGGCGAGGCCGCCCGGCAAAAAGAACAGTACCATCCACCTGCTTTCCGGAGGCGAGAAGGCGATGACGGCCATCGCGCTGGTGTTCTCGATCTTCCAATTGAATCCGGCTCCATTCTGCATGTTGGATGAGGTGGATGCGCCACTTGATGACGCCAATGTAGGCCGCTATGCGCGAATGGTTAAGGAGATGGCAGAGCGAGTGCAATTCATTTTCATCACGCACAATAAAATCACGATGGAAGCTGCTGATCACCTGATGGGGGTCACCATGCATGAGCCCGGTGTCTCACGGCTGGTCACTGTGGATATTGAAGAAGCTGCGCAACTCGCTGCCAGCTGAGGCCTGGGGGGGTTAGTTGATGGATCTAATGGTTCGCGACTGGATGATCATTATCGGGGCGGCGCTGATCCTGATCGTGCTGGCCGATGCCGTCCGGCGGGTCTATCAGGACCGGCGCAGCGAGGTTCGGCTCAACGCAAAGATAGCGCGCCGCGACCAGGAGTCTGATGACGAGGACGATGCGTTTAACCTGCTCAACGAACTGCCCAATGGCGGTGCCAGGATCGTTCAGCGTAGCGATCTTCAGTCGAGTGAAGCAACGGGCAATGCGAGCCCAGAGGGGGCGCTGGTCGACCCCGTAGCGCCTCCTGAGCCCGATGCCACAGCATCAAGTGCTGACGGGATGTACGACGATCCTTCCGCAGATCTTCCCTCTTTTTCCGCGACAGACCCTGGTGAACCGGTGGTCAGCTTTGCAGCGAACGACAATACGGTGAGGTCTGATCACGCTGATCAAGCACCAAAAGCCACGGAGGATGCGGATGTCCCTGCGGTTGCTGCTGACGATTCTCCCGAGACAATGGATTGGCTTGATTCCCTGGAGGTCCCCGAACCGGAGCCCGAGCCGGAGGCTCGGCTACCTCGGGAAATAGACCCCCATGTGTTTGTTTTAAATGTGGCGGCGCGCTCCGAACAGGGATTCTCCGGGTCAGATATTTTGGGTGTGCTGCTGGCCTGCGACCTGCGTTTTGGCGACATGGATTTTTTCCACCGGCATGAGCAGCGGGCGGGTCGTGGCCCAATTCAGTTCAGCGTGTGCAACATGATGCGCCCCGGCGTATTCAATATTGATGCTATGGATGACCTCTATACCAAGGGCCTCATGTTTTTTGTAACCCTTCCGGGGCCCGAGGACATGCTGAAAGCGTTTGATTACATGCACGAAACGGCGAAGGTCGTAGCGAAGAATCTCGATGGTGATGTGCTGGATGAAACGCGCAGTGCGATTACCCGGCAGAGTCTCGAGCACATGCGGCAACAGATCCGTGAGCTGGAGCGGCGCATTGCCATGCAGCAGCGCCGCTAGGGGTAGGCGGCAGTGAGCGATCCTCGAGTCCTGGTACAAGCGTTGCGGGAGCGCCTCAGCCGTTGGAGTGCGGAGTACTACCAGGATGACAGCCCATCGGTAAGCGATAGCGAGTTTGATCGGGCCCTGCTGGAACTCAGGCAGCTCGAATCGGATCACCCTGAGCTTCTGACCCCCGATTCGCCTACGCAGCGTGTCGGCGCAGCACCCCTGGCCGGATTCGAGCCCGTGACCCATCGGGTGCCGATGCTGTCCTTGGATAATGCATTCAGCGCTGATGATCTGTTGGATTTTGATCGAAGGGTTCGTGAGAGGTTGGCACTGGCAGCGGTCCAATATGTCTGTGAGCCAAAGCTCGATGGGATTGCCGTCAGTATTGTCTGGGAAAAGGGGCAGCTTGTTCTGGCCGCGACCCGGGGTGATGGTCAGACCGGGGAGGGTATCACCCAAAACGTCAAAAGCATTGATTGTGTGCCTCTGGCTTTATCCGGCACTGACTTTCCAGATTATCTGGAGGTTCGCGGTGAGGTCTATATGCCAAAGGCCGGATTTGAAGCATTCAACAAGCGAGCGCTTGCCGAGGGAAGCAAGCCTTTCGTTAATCCGCGCAATGCGGCTGCCGGCAGTCTGCGTCAGTTGGACTCCAGTATCACGCGTCGTCGACCCCTGGCGTTCTGCGCTTACAGTCTGGGCCATATTGAAGGGGCAGCCAAGCCGTTCAGCAGCCACAGTGAAGTGATGCAACAGTTGGCTCAGTGGGGTATTCCGGTTTCTGAATACGGACGCAGGGTCGACCGTATTGAGGACTGCGAGGCCTACTATGAGGAACTCGCAGCGGAACGGCAGGACTTGAGTTTTGATATCGATGGTATTGTTTTCAAAGTGGACGATTTTGCGCTGCAAGAAGCGCTGGGTTCCGTGTCCCGGGCACCGCGTTGGGCCATTGCCAGAAAGTTTCCTGCCCAGGAGGAAATGACCATCCTGCGGGAAGTTGAGTTTCAGGTTGGCCGCACGGGCGCTGTCACGCCTGTAGCCCGGTTAGACCCGGTATTTGTCGGCGGCGTTACCGTGTCTAACGCGACCTTGCACAATGCCGACGAGATTGCTCGTCTTGAGTTGATGCAGGGAGATTCGGTTATTGTCCGGCGTGCCGGGGATGTCATTCCACAAATCGCCGCCGTGGTTGCGGATCGACGCCCCGGAGATGCTCAGCCCATTGTCTTTCCGGCTAACTGTCCGGCCTGTGACAGCGTACTGGTGAGGGAGGCTGGTGAGGCCGTCTGGCGATGCGAGGCAGGGCTGGTGTGTCCCGCGCAGAGGAAGGCATCGATAGCCCACTTTGTATCCCGTCGCGCCATGGACATTGACGGGCTTGGCGGAAAGATCATTGATCAACTCATCGAGAAAAACCTGGTATCGACCGTCGCCGATCTATACACCCTCGACCGTGAAACGCTGGCTGCCATGGAGCGATTTGGTGACAAGTCTGCGGAAAATCTGATTTCAGCGATTGAGAAAAGCCGTGAGACAACTTTGGCGCGTTTTGTTTATGCGCTGGGTATCCGTGAGGTGGGAGAGACAACGGCGAGGCAGCTGGCGACCTACTTTGGTGCGCTGGAACCCCTGCTTTCAGCCTCGAAAGAAATGCTGCAGGAGGTGGAGGATGTGGGGCCGGTCGTGGCAGAGCATGTCATTCACTTTTTTGAGCAGCCGGCTAACAGGGAAACTATTTCTCGATTGCTGCAGGGTGGCATTCACTGGCCCCTGCCTCAGGCCGACACCGGTGATCTTCCCCTCAGCGGTCAGGCCTGGGTAGTAACTGGCAAGCTTGAGACAATGCCTCGGGAAAAGGCCGAAGCCGTTCTCCGGGGATTTGGCGCCAGGGTTTCATCCAGTGTCAGTGGCAAGACCAGCGTTGTCGTCGCCGGCCCCGGCGCAGGCTCCAAACTCAAGAAAGCACAATCACTGGAGGTGAGTGTGATCAGCGAAGAAGAGTTTCTCGCTCGTTTGGCGGCGTGGCGCGCGTGATTAACCGATGCAGTTTCCGAGTGCTTTTTCTCGCAATTATTGCCCCGTTGTTCAGCGGGTGCGTGTCGTCTGCCCCCGATGACGTTGACAACGTCTGTGAAATTTTCAGGGAGAAGTCTGGGTGGTACAAGGATGCCAAGAAATCCCGTGCGCGTTGGGATGTCCCGATTTCGGTCATGATGGCGATCATGCATCAGGAGTCCCGCTTTGTCGCGACCGCGAAGCCACCACGGAAAAAGATTTGGGGCGTGATTCCCGGACCTCGTCCGTCAGATGCTTATGGCTATTCCCAGGCCAAAGATGACACATGGAAGTGGTACGAGAGGAGCTCCGGTAATTACGGGGCGGACCGTGATGACTTCGGTGATGCCATTGACTTTATAGGTTGGTATAACGACATGAGCTTTCGGCAAAACAGAATCGCCAAGGACGATACCTTTCGTCTCTACCTCGCCTACCACGAGGGGCATGGCGGTTATGAGCGCAAGACTTATCGAGACAAGCAGTGGCTGGTTGATGTTGCCAGGAAAGTCGATCGCCGGGCCCAGTCTTACAACGCACAGCTGCGGAGCTGCGTCGACGAACTGGAAGACGACGGCTGGTGGCCTTTCTAGAGGGGAGGCCGTGTTAGTGTGAACTGTCATCTTATTGTCATAATTCCATCATCTAATAGAGGATTCAGGGGAACAAGGTCTACACAGTGACAAAGCAAACTGTTCTTGTAGTTGATGATGAACTGGCAATCAGGGATATGCTTCGCATGGCGCTGGAACTTTCAGGCTATGAGTACCTCGAGTCAGAGAACATATTCGACGCGCATCGGATTGTCCTGGACAGTGGTCCGGATATTGTCCTGCTGGACTGGATGTTACCCGGGGGCAGCGGTATTGAATTGTTGCGGCGGCTAAAACAGTCTGAAGTCACGCAGAATATTCCGGTGGTGATGCTCACCGCCAAGACCACTCAGGACAATATTATTCAGGGCCTGGATGTGGGGGCTGACGATTACATAACCAAACCCTTTGCGCCTCGCGAGTTGATAGCGCGTATCAAGGCGCTTTTGCGCAGGAGCCAACCCAGTGAGGAAAGCTCATTGGTAGAGGTGAAGGGTCTGAAAATTGATCTGGCCGCGCGGCGTGGTTTTATTGACCAGCGGCCCCTTGATTTGGGCCCTACTGAATTCAAGTTACTGCACTTTTTTATGTCCCATCCGGATCGGGCGTACACCCGCAGCCAACTGCTGGATCACGTCTGGGGCACTAATGTGTACGTGGAGGAGCGGACGGTTGACGTCCATATTCGGCGCTTGCGGAAGGCTCTTCAGAGTAGCGGGGCAGATTACAGTCACCTGATCCAAACGGTCCGGGGCACAGGCTATCGCTTCTCCGAGCAGGAATAGCAGGACTCGTGGCGGGAGGAAATATCTGGCTTACGGAAATTCGTCTGCTGCTGGCGTTACTGGTTGGCGGAGTGCTGGGTGGTATGTTTTTGGGTCGGCCATTGCTGGGATTCTGCGCGGCGCTGCTGTTGGTGCTCATCCGATGGTCGTTTCAGCTCAGAGGTATTCACCAGTGGATGAATCAACCCTCCGCCGATCCACCCGAGGGCAGCGGCGCCTGGGGGCAGGTACTGGACAATATTTACCAGCTGCAGCGTCGCAACCGCGAGGCGCAGCTCCGTCTGGAGTCTGCCCTCGACTACTTGCAGGATTCCCTTTCAGCAATGCGTGATGCAGCCGTGATCGTGGATTCTCGGGAAAACATCGCCTGGGCGAATGATTCAGCGAACTTCCTCTTGGGTATCAAATTTCCCGATGACCAAGGGCGCTCATTGAGAAACCTGGTCAGGTCGCCGGTGTTTCAGGACTATTTTGAGGCGGATGATTACTCAAGCCCGCTACGTTCCCCTCCCTACGTTGAGGGTGATCGCTGCCTTCATTTTGAGGTGGCCCGCTTTGGTGTCGGAGATCGTTTGGTCTTCTGCCGTGACATCACTGAGAACTACCGACTGGAGCAGATGCGGCGGGACTTTGTAGGTAACGTATCCCATGAACTGCGAACGCCGCTCACGGTAATCAAGGGTTACGTAGATACCTTGCAGGCTATGGAGGAGTTTTGTGAGCCTCGCTTTGCCGGGCCACTTGAGCAGATGGGCCAGCAGACAACGCGAATGGAAAATCTGGTTCGCGATCTGCTCTGGCTGTCCCGGATAGAAAGTGTTGAAACCCTGCGCAAGACGGAAAGCCTTGACATGGCAGCGCTTATTAACGACATCGTGGCACAGATTGAACCCGCTTATCCGAACCGGCCTATTCAAATTGAATTGAAGAGTGATACCAGGGTGCTTGGCGATCGCTCTGAATTACAGAGCGCTTTAAGTAACCTGGTGATCAATGCGCTGAAATACAGTGAAGGCAATGTCAAGGTGTGTTGGCAGGATGAGGGAGAATGTGCCGTATTTTCAGTCACCGACCGTGGCATCGGTATCGGCCAGCAACACATTTCCCGCCTCACCGAGCGTTTTTATCGTGTTGACAAGAGCCGGAGTAACGATGGGGGTGGCACCGGGTTGGGATTGGCCATCGTGAAGCACGTAGCGGCGTCTCACCAAGCTGAACTGCTCATCGAATCCGAGCTGGGGGTGGGTAGCTGTTTCAGTCTCTCGTTTCCGGCTGCGCCTCCCCCCTGATGCTGGGTCACCGATTTCTGCTTTTTATATGCCTATGGGCTGCCATCGCCGCCCGTGCGTCAGTGGAGCCTCAAACGATTAGCATCCTTGGCAGCGATACGATGGCGGGGGTTTTGTCGGAGTGGTCCAGGGAATTTCAGAAAAGCCATCCTGACATCTCATTTGAAATTCAGGGGACGGGTTCGGCTGCTGCGCCGCCGGCGCTTGCTGAGGGCTCGGTTAATTTTGGTGCCATGAGTCGTGCCATGAGTTCTGCCGAAGTAGCGGATTTCCAGCGCAGAACCGGTTACCTCCCATTTGCGATTCAGGTGGGGGCTGATGACCTCGCGGTGATCGTGAACCCTTCGAACCCATTGAGAACCATTTCCCGACGAACGCTTGACGGTATTTTCTCCCAGTCGCAGCGCTGCGGCGGAGTGCGCCATGGTCCTCAGTGGTCGACCGTCCTTGGTGAGTCTGGGGACCCCATAATAAGCAGGGCTGGAACATGGGTGATTGAGCGCTATAGCAGAACAGCAGTCAGCGGTAGCTACGGGTTTTTTAAGGATAGGGTTCTCTGTGGCGGAGATCTCATGTCGCAGGTCATGGAACTTCCAGGATTTGCTGCGATTGTTGACGCTGTGGCTGGCTCTGATGGTGCTGTAGCTTACGTTGGTCCGAGTTTCGCCGATCGGCGGGTTCGGGTGCTGTCTGTCTCAGTGACGGACACTGACGCCACGGGTGGGCTGCTGCCAGGGGAGGTTGGCTATCCCTTCTCACGTCCATTCTTCCTGTATCTTTCAATAGCGCCGGGACAACAGCTTTCCCGCACGGAGTGTTCATTTCTGGAATACGTTGTCAGCCCCCGGGGCCAACTAACGCTCAAACGGCTGGGTTTTCAGGCGCTTGGATTGCCAGATGCTCCCGGTATTTACAGTGTCTGTTCCTAAGCAAAGGTACCTCTTCGATAGGTTGATCGGAGGCCTCATCAGAACGATCAGTCTGTTGGTGGGGCTCGGCGTTGTTGGCATGTTTTTACAAATGATCCTGGTTGCGTGGCCCCTTTTTCAGCCGCTCACTGTGCAGGAAGACGTTGATCAGCCCAGGCCCCAACCCTCTGTATCGACCCCGCCTGATGACATGCGGTTCGCCGCTGTCACGCCTTCGAAAGTGCTTGTTCTGCAGCTGCCTAATTCCAGTCGGGAGATAGTCCTGTCGGAAAATGAAGGGTTGGTGTTGGCCGAGCTGCGGCCG
>JAKMEU010000307.1 GCA_022425845.1 Luminiphilus sp.
CGGCCGATACGCTGCTCCAACAGGTCGGGGTTGATAGGAAGATCAAAGCAAATGAGATGGTGAGCGAATTGGAAGTTGCGTCCCTCACTCCCGATTTCTGAACAGATGAGCGCCTGGGCGCCACCAATATCATCCGCAAAATAAGCCGCCGCTCGATCTCGCTCGACCAGGGTCAGGCCCTCGTGAAACGCCGCGCAACGAACACCGGCGCGAAGGTGCAGGTGATGTTCCAATGCGAGAGCAGTTTCCGCATGAGCGGCTATGACCAATACTTTCGCGGGGCGCAGGTTCTTCAGCTGGTTTTCCAGCCACGCGACCCGGGGGTCTGCTTCCAGCCAGACATTTTCCGACATGCCGGTCTCGGGAAACAGGGCATGCCGGTGCGCCTCGTAGAGCTCCGGGGCGTCCAAGGGATAGGAATGCAGTACCCGGTTGGGAAAGCCCGGGACGGATGCCCTCGTATTGCGAAACAGCACACGGCCTGTTCCATAGCGATCAAGGAGCTGGCTAATCTGCGACTCTTTACTCGCATGGGCATCGACCCCCGAGGGTAATGCTTCGGGTTGCTGGCCGGCCTGAAGCATCTCTATCAGGGTGTTCCACTCCGCAAACCGCTGCTGTTCCTCCTGAAAGGCACTAAAGTCGCCAAACCGGTCGGGGTCCAGCAGCCGTAATCGTTCGAAATGGCTGCCAACGCCAGCCTGTTCAGGTGTTGCCGTAAGCAGTAGCAGCCCATCGCTCTTGCTGGCGACCGCCTGTACAAACTTTGCCAGCTCGGCCTCATGAGGTGTTTCGCTGTTGAGATGGTGGGCTTCGTCCACCACGACAATATCCCAATCCGCCTCGAGGGCACTTTCGCGGGCGCCAGAGTCTTGCTCAAACAGGGAAAAAGGGCAGAGGATGAGCTGCTCGGTTTCGAACGGTGACTCCCCATCGATGTCGTCCAGGCGCTCACGGTCAAATAGGGAAAACACCAGGCTAAAGCGCCTTAACATCTCAATGAGCCATTGGTGAATCAATGTGTCTGGCACCAGGATCAGCACACGGAATGCGCGACCCGACGCGAGTTGCTGGGAAAGTATCAGGCCCGCCTCAATGGTTTTTCCAAGCCCCACCTCGTCAGCAAGCAGCACTCGCGGAGCCATGCGCGTTCCGACCTCGCTGGCGATATAGACCTGATGGGACAACAGAGATGTGCGCGCGCCCAACAAGCCCCGCACGTTACTACTCGTGAAGTGAGCCCGTTGTATGAGCGTTGCATAGCGAAGTTGGAAATCCAGAAGTTTGTCGAGCTGATTATTCAGTAGCCGATCCCGGGGTGAGCGCAGCTGAATATGGGGGTCGATGTCCAGTTCAGATACGAGTTGCCGCTGGGCGCCCTCGTCTTCGATAAGGTAGGCGAGAATCCCTTCGGTTTCATGGCGCTCCACAACGGTGTAGTCGCCACCATTTGTGTGCTGAAAGCGATCTCCAACTTCCAGGATCAGGCGGGTTAAGGGTGCCCGATCCGTCGCATAGGTTCGGTCCTCACCCACAGCGGGAAAGTGCAGATTGATGCGCCTGCCCTCAAGCTCGACGACGATCCCCAGGCCAAGTTCAACATCGGCATGGCTAACCCAGCGCTGGCCTAATGCAAATTCGTTCATGATTCCTCAAAGAACAGCGACTTGCTGTTTTGGTAGACCGTGCCGAGGAGATCTTCTACAGGTAGGCATTTTATTTCAGCGACTTTTTCGGCGACCAGCGGGAGATACCGAGGCGAGTTGCTTCGACCTCGGTAGGGAACCGGCGTCAGGTAGGGAGCATCGGTTTCCAGTAGAATTTTCTCGACGGGCGTAACAGCGATGATTTCTCTTACGTTTTCAGCATTTTTGAAGGTACATATGCCGTTAAATCCCAGACTGAACCCCGCTTCGAGGCAGAACTCAGCGAGGTCCAGCGAGCTTGTAAAACTATGAATGACGCCTTTTTTGGCCAGATGGTCGACATGGTTTTTGAGCACTGATTGAGTGTCATCATCGGCATCCCGCGTATGGATAACAACAGGGAGATCAAGATCTGACGCAAGTGCCAGCTGCGCATCGAAGGCGTCAATCTGTTGTTGACGAGTCGCATGCAGGTAGTAGTAATCCAGGCCAATTTCGCCAATCCCAACGATTTTCGGCGCGGCAGCGCCCTGTGCAACTTCTTCGGAAGTGGACTCATTCCAGAGCGAAGCTTCGTGGGGATGGATGCCCTGTGTGCCCCAGACGGCGTCGTGGGTAGCGGCCAGGTTCCGGACTGTCGCGAGATTTTCTGGTGAGACGGCAATGGTAATTAAGCGCTCAATGCCGGCCGCTTCAATGGCGGCCAGTTCACTGGGCACGTCAGTTGGCGCAATATAATCGAGATGACAGTGTGTCTCGATGATAGGCGTACTGAACTGCGGGACAGGTTTAGGGGCGCGTTTTGACATGGACTACAACGGAGGGCTTCGGTTGAATTATGACACTTCCCGCGTGGTAGAGAAACTTGGTTTACGACTATCCGCGGTGAACCGTTCGCAGACGCATGCCGCGTACCGTGTCGATAATTTCGTTCCATAGCCACTGATGGACCGAGGATGTCTGTGTTCTGCGATGGGCTACCAGCGCATAGTCGACGTACTGGGCGTCTTCGCTGGGCAGTGGCAGGGCCACAACGTCCCGCGTTGCCCCATGGTTTCTGGCGAGGTAGGCGGGGCAGATGAGGGTGAAATCTGTTTCACGCAGGACTTCCAGCGCTGTCAGTAAGTGTGAGGTTTCCAACATGCCAGCACCGCCGCCCTCAGTCGCATTGAGCGGCAGCGGAGGCAGTTCCAGGTCGTTTCTGTCAGATACATAGAGGCTAATGGCGGGAAACTTTCCCAGGACTTCTCTTGAAAGACTTTGTCCTATGAGGGGGTGTCCCTCCCGAACAAAAACTGCCAATGGCGAGCCTCCCAGAGATTGGTAGCGGAATTCATCTGGATAATCCTGCCGCGTAAGCTGAACCGCGAAATCAAGCCCTCCGGCGGCCAATTCATCCAATTGCCCTTCAACGCGGGTAATTGTCCGTAGCCGCAGGCCCGGTGCTGCTTTTTGCATGCGCGCGATGAGGGGAGGAAGCAGTGACAATCCCACATACTCAGAAATCGCTATTGAAATTTCACCTCGGAAGCTCCTCGGCGCAAAATCACCGGCGTCCAGCAGCGCCTCGGCTGCCCCCAGTATGCTGGGCAAATCAGCGGCAATGGCTTGCGCCCTGGGCGTGGGTTGTATGCCGCGCTTGGAGCGAACAAAGAGCGGATCGTTGAAGGTGTCACGTAGCCTTCCCAGGGTCTTGGACATGGCGGGCTGGGTGATTGACATACGCCGCGCAGCGGAGGAAACACTTCGCTCCTCCATCAAAACCTGCAATGAAACCAAGAGGTTAAGGTCTATTTTAGATAGTTTTTTTAATTGCATAAGTTGAAGTATGCCATAAGAGAATATTAAAAATAAAATAAATACATTTGATTTATGTAGGGTTGCCCA
>JAKMEU010000326.1 GCA_022425845.1 Luminiphilus sp.
ATGGTATACTGTCGTGAGCCATTCAGCCCCCCACCCCGGCACTCCGGGACCAGCAAGCCAGGACCGGATATGAGTCAATCCGAAAAACCAGAATCAACCCCAAGTGATCTCTGGGGAGGACGGTTCGCTGAGCCGACCGACGCGTTCGTGCAACGCTTTACCGCATCACAGGGCTTCGATCGCCTGTTGGCACCCCAGGACATTCAGGGCTCGCTGGCCCACGCCCGTATGTTAACGGCCCAGGGGGTCCTGTCCGCCGCCGAACTGGCGGAGATAGAAGCGGGCCTGGCCGCTGTCGCCGAGGAAATTCAGCAGGGCACGTTCGAGTGGCGTATCGACCGAGAAGACGTCCACATGAATATCGAGGCTCGGTTAACTGAGATCATTGGTGATACAGGAAAGAAACTGCACACCGGGCGGTCGCGCAACGACCAGGTGGCTACCGATATACGACTCTGGTTGCGCGAGTCAGTCGATGCCATATGCGCTGAGCTCACCCGCTTGCAGCAGGGGATCGTCGACCTGGCCGCAGCACATACGGATACCGTCATGCCGGGCTTTACCCATCTGCAGGTCGCCCAACCCATTACCTTCGGCCACCACCTCCTCGCCTGGAATGAGATGCTGGAAAGAGACTTTGGCCGCTTACAGGACTGCCGGAGCCGACTGAACCAGTGCCCGCTGGGCGCTGCCGCCCTCGCGGGCACGACCTTTGCCATTGATCGCCACATGACCGCAGCGGCCCTGGGATTTGAGCAGCCTACCCGTAATTCCCTGGACTCGGTCTCCGACAGGGACTTCGCCATAGAGTTCACAGCGGCGGCGGCACTGATCGCCACGCATCTTTCTCGTATGTCGGAAGAGCTTGTGATGTGGGCATCAGCCCAGTTTGCATTCGTGGCAATCCCGGATCGATTTTGCACGGGCTCATCCATCATGCCGCAGAAAAAGAATCCCGATGTGCCCGAGTTGGTCCGCGGAAAAACCGGTCGCATCAATGGCCACCTGATGGCTCTGCTGACGCTGATGAAGGCCCAACCCCTGGCCTACAACAAGGACAATCAGGAGGACAAGGAACCCCTGTTCGATTGTGTGGCGACACTGGGGGATTGCCTGCGAGCCTTCGCCGACATGGTGCCCGCCCTGCAACCGAACCCGGAGGCCATGGGTCGGGCTGCGCTGGAAGGTTTTGCAACGGCAACAGATCTTGCCGATTACCTGGTTCGCCGCGACATCCCGTTCCGGGATGCCCATGAAGTGGTGGGCAAAGCCGTGGCGCACTGTGTCGCCGAGGGTTGTCGGCTGGAAGATCTGGCCCTGGAGACCCTGCAGGGCTTCCACCCGGACATAGGTGCTGACGTATTCGATGTGCTGACGCTGGAGGGTTCGGTGGCAGCCCGGAATCATATAGGCGGTACGAGTCCCCAGCAGGTTGAGGCGGCCGTCATTGCCGCCAGAGATCGACTGAACGCTCGCTGAGTACTTACAGGGAACTGGGTCGCCAGCGAAGCGAGGCCTGGAAGGTAATGTCGGGGGCTGTTGCTACGATAATATCTTCGACAAAGCTAACGTCCACCGACCAGTTTTCACTGGGCTGGAAGCGCAGCCCCAGGCTCAATAGGCCCGAGGCGCTTCCCAGGGCGTCAAGGGGGCTGTGCAGGGGGGCGGCGTGGCTGTCGAACTGTGCCAGGGCTGACCAGTTGCCAGCAAACTGCCAGCCTAATCCCAAACCCGCAAACCAGACGCCCCGCCGTTGGCCTTCGCCCAGAAGCGTACTCTCGCCGGCTCGGGTATAACCCGCCTGAGCGTGCCATGACAGAGGCAAAGTCGATTGCGGCGCGCCACTGACACGCAGCGTAGCAAATACATCACTTGACCCACTGCCCGTGAAATCGTCGTCGCTGCCCGAGGCCGCCTTGTAGCCCAGAGTCAGCGAAGCGGCCATATCGCTGCTGCGATAGAAGCCATGGTTCAGTTCAAAACGGATGTCACCCAGGCCTCGACGCCCCTCCATAAGTTCAAATTGATCCCCGGGACCGGCACGAAGGTAGCGAATTTGGTCCCTGGGAAACCCGGCACGCCCCCCGTCATCCATACCAAAAAAGTCGTGCCAACCATCAATGGCACTATCCAGAAAACCGCCATCGTGCCCTACCCAGGGCAGTGTCACCCGGGCTGACCAATTCGGACGCCACCCATATTCCAGCGCCAGCGAAAGGCGGGTTGTCTCGCCGTCCAGCACCAGGGATTCTTCCGTGGTTCCATCCACTACAAAGTGATTTGCGATGGCTACATGGCTGTCAATACGCCAGCCATCAGGG
>JAKMEU010000350.1 GCA_022425845.1 Luminiphilus sp.
TTGGCACCCGAAACGACGGGGAGCTGAAACGCATGCGTAAGTTGGTGCTGCGCGTCAACCGCCTTGAAGATGACTTTCAGGCGCTTGATGATCAGGCGCTGCGTAACAAGACCGATGAATTCCGAAGCCGTCTCACGGCGGGTGCCACACTCGATGAACTGCTTCCTGAGGCCTTCGCTACGGTTCGTGAAGCGGGGCGACGCGCACTGGGCATGCGACATTTTGACGTGCAGCTCATCGGTGGCATTGTCCTCCACGAAGGGAAAATTGCGGAGATGCGCACGGGGGAGGGCAAGACCCTGGTGGCCACATTGCCCGCCTACCTCAACGCCCTGGCAGGCAATGCCGTCCATCTGGTCACCGTGAACGATTACCTGGCGAGTCGGGATGCGGCCTGGATGGGGCCGATCTACAACTTCCTGGGTATGACGGTCGGTGTTATCCGCTCGGGGCAAGGACCCGCTGAGAAGCGCGATGCCTACGCCTGCGACATAGTGTATGGGACCAATAACGAGTTCGGTTTTGACTACCTGCGCGACAACATGGCGTTCAGCATGGCTGATAAAGCCCAGGCGAAGTTGGCCTTCGCCATCGTCGATGAGGTGGATTCAATTCTTATTGACGAGGCGCGCACCCCTCTGATTATTTCCGGTGCCGCGGAAGATTCGTCGGAGATGTACCGCAGGATCAACACCCTGATTCCCCAGCTGCAGGCGGCTACTGAAGTAGAAGAGGGTGACTTCACAGTCGATGAAAAGCAGCGCCAGATTGAGCTCACCGAATCGGGCCACGAGAAGATTGAAGGTTTGCTGATCGGTCAGGGCCTGTTGGACGACGACGACAGTCTCTATGCAGCGACCAATTTGGGCTTGTTACACCATGTTCATTCGGGTCTGAGGGCACATGTCCTCTATCAGCGGGACGTGGAATATATCGTCCAGGAAGGGCAGGTGGTACTGATCGATGAGCATACCGGTCGAACCATGCCCGGACGGCGTCTGTCGGAGGGTCTGCATCAGGCGATCGAGGCCAAGGAGGGGGTAAAGATCCAGAGCGAAAGCCAGACGCTGGCTTCCACGACCTTCCAGAATTATTTCCGCCTGTACGACAAGCTGTCGGGTATGACCGGCACGGCCGATACGGAGGCGTTTGAGTTCCGCCAGATTTATGGGCTGGAGGTGATTGTCATACCCACCAATAAACCCATGCTGCGCAACGATATGAACGACCTGGTCTACCTGACACGGGAAGAAAAATTCGATGCCATCGTAGAGGATGTCAGGTCTTGTATCGAAAACGAGGCGCCCGTACTGGTGGGTACGGCCTCTGTGGAAACCTCGGAGGAGCTCTCCGCGCGTTTCAAGAAGGGAAAAATCGAACACAAGGTACTGAACGCGAAATACCATGCGCAGGAGGCGGAGATTATCGCCCAGGCGGGCCGTCCCGGGGTGGTTACGATTGCTACCAATATGGCGGGTCGGGGGACCGATATTGTCCTGGGTGGCAATCTCGAGGCTGAACTCTCTGCGGCGGGTGACTTGTCTGCCGAGGCGGAAGCGAAGCTGCGCGAGGACTGGACGGCGCGTCATGAAGCCGTGCTGGAAGCGGGGGGGCTACATATTCTGGGAACCGAGCGGCACGAATCCCGCCGCATCGATAACCAGCTTCGGGGTCGTTCCGGCCGGCAGGGCGATCCCGGGGTGTCCCGGTTCTATCTGTCCCTTGAAGACAACCTCATGCGTATTTTCGCTTCAGATCGGGTCAAAGGCTTTATGCAAGCCCTGGGCATGGAAAAAGGTGAGGCGATCGAGCATCGCATGGTCACCAATGCCATCGAAAAAGCCCAGCGCAAGGTCGAGGGTCGCAACTTCGATATTCGGAAGCAACTGCTGGAATATGACGATGGCGCGAACGATCAGCGACGTATTATCTATCGCCAGCGTGACGCCTTGCGGGGAGAGGAAGAGGTTGGAGAAACGATCACCCAGATTCGTTCAGATGTGGTCAATGAGGGGATCGACAGCTACATCCCGCCAATGAGTGTGGAGGAGCAGTGGGATGTACCCGGTCTGGAACGACAGTTGGAAGCAGAATTTGCCGTTACGTTACCGTTACAGGCCTGGCTGGAGGAGAGCAAGGACCTGCACGAGGAGTCGCTGCGGGAGCGTATCGTAGCGGAGGTGCAGGCCGCTTATGACACCAAGGCGAGTGTGGTGGGTGATGGGATGCGCCAGTTGGAAAAGCAAATCATGCTCCAGGTCCTCGACACGCTCTGGAAGGAGCATCTTGCGACCATGGACCAGCTGCGCCAGGGCATTCACCTGCGGGCTTACGCCAACAAGAATCCGAAGCAGGAGTATAAGCGCGAGTCGTTTGCTCTCTTTGAAGCTCTGCTGGGCCGCTTGAAACACGAGGTGGTGCGGTTTTTGAGCCACGTGCAGGTGCAGCGTCAGGATGAAGCCGCTGAAATTGAGCGTCGTCGTCGAGAGGACGCCGCTCGGACGCAGGTCGCATTCGAGCATGCCCAGGCCTCCGCTGTGGCGGATGCGTCAGCGGAAGCCGGTGAGCTGCCTCCGGAAAAACCCAGGACAGTGGTTCGTGAAGCGCCCAAGGTGGGGCGCAACGATCCCTGCCCCTGTGGCAGTGGCAAGAAATACAAGCAGTGTCACGGCACCCTGAGTTAATGGTGCGCTCCGTTGCAGGGGTACGCCTTGGTGTCGCTCAGGCGGGCATCAAGCGAGCGGGGCATGACGATCTGGTGCTTGTTGAATTGGCGCAGGGTAGTCATTGCGTTGGGCTTTTTACCCAGAATGCCTTCTGTGCTGCCCCGGTGCGGGTGGCCCAGGAGCATCTCAAGCAGTGTGATGGCAGTCCTGAGTATTGGCTGATTAACACGGGGAATGCCAACGCGGGGACGGGAGAGGCCGGTCTCGAGGCCGCCACAGCCACCTGCGCCACGATCGCCGAACTGGGTGGTTGCGTGCCTGCAGCGGTGCTGCCTTTTTCCACGGGCGTGATCGGTGAGTTGTTGCCAACCCAATCTGTCCTGCAGGCGTTGCCCCAGGCCTTCGTCCAGCTTCAGGCCGATGGCTGGGATCGCGCGGCCAACGCCATATTGACCACCGACACCCGACCCAAGATGGCTACGCGACGGATTGATCTTGATGGCCGTGAAGTCACTTTGACGGGCATGGCCAAGGGGGCGGGCATGATCCGTCCCGATATGGCAACCATGCTGGCGTTTATCGCCACCGATGCGCACCTTGCTCCCGAACTCCTCGAGTCGCTCTTTCGCACTGCGGTGGAAGCAAGTTTTAATCGCATCACTGTGGACGGCGACACCTCGACCAACGATGCCGCGATGCTGGCGGCCACGGGAGCCTCGGGGGTGAGCGTTGATGCCGCAAATCCCAGTGCCGTACAGCGCTTTGGCGAGGCCCTGGATAGCCTGTGCCTCGAGTTGGCCCAGAGCATTGTTCGGGACGGCGAGGGCGCGACCAAATTTGTTGAGGTTTTGGTAGCAGGCGGGCAGGACGAGGATGAGTGCTTGCTGGTCGCGTACACCATCGCCCACTCACCACTGGTGAAAACCGCGCTGTTTGCCAGTGACCCTAACTGGGGAAGGCTGCTGGCCGCTATTGGACGGGCTGGCCTTGATGACCTGTGTGTCGATGAGGTCGCGGTGTATATCAACAACGTGCTGATTGCCGAGCGCGGCGCAAGGGCTGCCACCTACACCGAAGCGCAGGGCCAGGCCGCTATGGATTCGGATGAGCTGGTCATCCGCGTCGAGCTCAATCGCGGTACTGCGGTGGCGCGGGTTTGGACCACCGATTTCTCCTACGACTACGTCCGTATCAATGCGGAATACCGAACCTGAATGACCGTAGAAATTCATGTGGCTGTTGGCGTCATCATCGATGGGCGCGGCCGGATCCTGATTGCCCGTCGCCGTGATGATCTTCATCAGGGAGGGCTCTGGGAATTCCCCGGGGGCAAGGTCGAGAACGGCGAGTCAGTCACTGAGGCGCTCACCCGCGAGCTACAGGAAGAGTTGGGTATCGCCGTCGGGGAAACAGAGCCCCTGCTGGACGTGGGGCATGACTACGGTGATCGACACGTACTGCTCGACGTGCACCGTGTACTCCATTGGGAGGGCCAGCCGCGGGGCGTGGAGGGCCAGCCGCTGGCCTGGGTGCTACCGTCGGCACTGGATGACTTTCAATTTCCCGAGGCCAATGTGCCGATCGCCGAGCGGCTTCAGATGGAGGCTACTCGAGGCTGATGCCGCAGTCAGCGCTGTTGGGAGCGAGCCAGCAGGCGCTGATGCAGGGCATCCACCCGCTGGTGCAAATCCTCCAGGCTTCCCTCGTTATTGATGACCTCATCCCCTCGGGCAATGCGCTCGTCACGCGGTAGCTGTGCTGCCATGATTTTTCGCACCAGCGCCTCGTCATTATTGTCCCGTGCACGGGTCCGCATGATCTGCACTGCCTCCGGAACATCCACCACAACGACGTAATCGGCGAAGTCGCTTTGACCCGCTTCGAGCAGGAGCGGTGAACTCAAAACGACGTAGGGCGACGTCGCATTGGCGATCTGTCGGCCTATTTCATCGCGTATCGCAGGATGGGTGATACTTTCCAGCCACTCTCTTTCTGTGGGATTTTCAAAGACAATTTTCCGCAGCGCCGCCCGGTCCAGAGAGCCGTCCGGATGCAGGATCTCTGCGCCAAAGTGTGCGCTGATAGCTTTAAGGGCGGGGCGACCTGGTTCTACGACCTGTCGTGCAACGAAATCCGCATCCACCACGGTAATGCCATGCGCCTCTAACCGCTGCGTGACTGCAGATTTGCCGCTGCCAATGCCCCCCGTGATACCGATGACGCAGCTCAATGTTTCTCGCCCCTCATAGTCCGATAAGTCGGAAGTAGGCCGCGTTCAATTGCTCACCGAAAAACAGGGTAAGTAAGCCCGCGCCCGCCAGATAGGGGCCAAAGGGCATGGGTATCTCCCGGCCCTGCTTTTTCAGAACAATGAGCAGAATGCCGATGAGAGCGCCGACAAAGGAAGAGAGAATGATGATCAGGGGCAGGGCCTGCCAGCCAAACCAGGCCCCCAGTGCTGCCAGCAGCTTGAAGTCGCCAAAGCCCATGCCCTCCTTGCCGGTCGTCAGCTTGAAGCCCCAGTACACGCTCCAGAGGGTCATGTAGCCCGCGGCGGCACCAATGACAGCGCTCTCCAGAGGGACAAACACCTCGCTTAAGTTAATCAGCAGCCCCAGCCAAAGCAGAGGCAGGGTAATGCTGTCAGGTAAAAGCTGGGTATCTATATCGATACCTGTGAGTGCGACCAGTGACCAAATAAACACCAGTGCAGCGGCCAATTGTATTGTGGGGCCCAGTGCCAGCGCGGCGGCCAGGGACAGAAGCCCGGTCACCAGCTCCACTGTGGGATAGCGAAGGGAGATAGGCGCCTTGCAGGCTGCGCAGCGACCGCCCAACAGCGTAAAGCTGAGCACGGGGATATTGTGCCAGGGCTTGATAGCCGCACCACAGTCCCTGCACTGGGAGTTGGGAACACTGAGTGAAAGGTGGGGCTCGTCCGGGAGCGGCTGCTCGAGTAATTCACAGCAGTCCCTGCGCCAGGCCTGCTCCATCATGCGGGGCAAGCGGAAAATAACCACGTTCAGGAAGCTGCCGACCACCAACCCCAGTAGTGTGACGGCGGTATAGAGAAACCAGATGGTCTGTAGGGCATCAGTCAAATGAAAGGCCCTCAGATCACCGACCCCAGCATGAAGATGGGCAGGTACATGGCAATCATTAATCCGCCGACCAAGACCCCCAGCACCGACATGATAATGGGCTCCATCAGGGAACTCAGGCTGTCCACAGCATTGTCGACCTGAGCTTCGTACTGGTCAGCCACTTTACCCAGCATTTCATCGAGGGAGCCAGATTCCTCACCAATGGACGTCATTTGCAGTAGCATGGTGGGAAACAGCCCGGTGGCGCGAATAGCCTGGTACAGCGATGTACCTGAGGTGACGTCATCTCGAATCTGAAGGATGCCCCGGGCATAGATGGCATTACCCGCAGCACCGGCAGTTGATTGCAGGGCCTCAACGAGGGGTACACCCGCGGCGAAGGTAGTGGACAGCGTACGGGAGAAGCGGGCCACAATGGCATCGTGGACGATTGTCCCGACGACGGGCAACTTTAGCGCTAGTGCGTCAACGCGGTCCCTGAACTTCTTGGAGCGCAGCATGGCCTGGGAGTACGCCCAGCCCGCGACGAAGGCAATGAGCAGCATAAAAAACCACCAGGCC
>JAKMEU010000358.1 GCA_022425845.1 Luminiphilus sp.
GTGTTTCGGCCAGCTTTCCAGTAAAGCCATGCGCTTGAAGTAGTGCCCCACTCGGTACTCGTTGGTCGTGGCTATGCCCCCGTGCATTTGGATCGCTTCCTGCGTCACTTTTCGCGCCGCCATATCCACTTTGGCTTTGGCCGCCAATACCAGCGATTGTGCCTCATCAGTGCCCGCGTCCACAGCGCGGCAGGCTGCGCCAACCAGTGACCTCGCCAACTCTGTTTGGATGAGCATATCAGCCATACGATGCTGCAGGGCCTGGAAGGAAGCCAGTGGCTGGCCGAATTGCTCTCGTTGCTTGGTGTACTCCACGGTCAGGTCCAGCGCGCCTTGCATTGCGCCGACGCCTTCGGCGGCGGCCAACAACATGGCGCGTTGATACACGGAGGCATGCATCGCGTCTGCGGTCGTGCCCCACAGCAACAGCGCCTCGGAATCCAGCAAGGCATCGAGTTCGATATGGGCGCCGATGCGACCGTCATGGTTCATAAAGGGCGTTCGATTCACACCCTCAGCCTCCAAGCCCACGAGAACCCAGCCCATGCCGCCGTTGTACTGTGCCGGGGTGACCACATGGGTTGCGCTGCCCCCGGAGGGCACGTAGTCGAGGCGGCCTTGAATCCTGATGCCGTTATCGGCCTGCACCGCGACAGGGGGAAGGTCAGACGGATACGGTACGGTGGCGAGAACCGAGCCGTCCATAATCCCGGGAATCATCCTATCGCCCACAGCATTCGGTGCTGATACCAGCACATGGCCAGCGAGTAACGCCGACTCAAGCAACGGTTCACGAACAAGGAAGTTACCCAATAGCTCGGCCAGTGGTGCAATCGCCTGCAGGCCAAAGCCAAAACCATTTCTCTCTTCCGGGAAGCACATGGCGGCCCAACCCATATCCGCAAATGCCTGCCAGTGCAGGGTGTCGAGTCCGTCGCCCTGATCGGCGAGGGCCTGTCGCGCGGCAAAGTCATAGTTGTCGCGGAGGTAGCGCTCAGCGCTATCTCTGAGCATCTGCTGCTCTTCTGTCACTGCCTACTCTCCAATTTGGTTTCTGATGTCAAAGCCCCAAGACCTTCCTGGCAATGATCGTTCGCTGAATTTCGGCGGTTCCTCCATAAATCGTGGAGGCCCTGTTGTTGATGTACTCGGCCATGGTGGTCAGTGCGTGTTCGGGTACCACCATGGGGCCCGAGTACCCGGGTTCCAGCGCTTCAAGGGACATGGGCCCGGCTGCAGGGCCCACCACGTCAATAGCAAGCTCGTTGAGTCGTTGGCCCAGTTCGGTACCTACCACTTTGACCAGGGAAGAAAGGGCGCCCGGGTTGCCACCCGCTTCAACGGCGCCTTTTATTCGCAACTCGGTTTGCTCCAGCGCTATGGCGTCAATTTCCGCCTCTGCCAGCCGGTGCTGAAATACCGGGTCTTCCCCACGATGGCCTGTGCCCCAGGGCGTGATGGCTGCCTGGTGACGAATTTTTTTGAGCTGCTTTTTCACGTCAATTGTGAAGTTGTGCCCGCCGCGCTCAAACTCCAAAAGAAACTTGGCGACAGACCATCCATCGTTTTCCTTACTGACCAAGTGGCTTGCGGGCACCCTGACCTCATCGAAAAACACCTGGCATTGCTCTACTTTGCCGTCGAGACTCACGATGGGGGTAACGGTAATGCCCGGGATATCAAGGTCGATCAGCAAAAAACTGATGCCCGCCTGCGGTTTCACATCCTTATCTGTGCGTACAAGGCAAAAAATCTGGTTGGCATGTTGAGCCATGCTCGTCCAAATTTTTGTGCCTGTTACGACGTATACGTCGTCCTCCCTGCGGGCTGTCGTTTTCAGCGCGGCGAGATCAGAGCCGGCACCGGGCTCTGAATAGCCCTGGCACCAAATATGTTCTCCCGACAACATGCGCGGCAGGTAGAACTCTTTTTGGGCTGCTGTGCCATAGTGCATCAGCATGGGACCCAGCATCTGTATGCCCATCATGACCAAGCTGGGTGCGTTGGCGAGTTTGCATTCCTCCTGAAAAATATAGCGTTGCTGGATATCCCAGCCCGGACCACCGAATTCCTCAGGCCAATCAGGAGCCACCCATCCTTGGCGGTGTAGTTTTTTATGCCATTTCAATGCCGCGCCAAAGTCGGAAAACACGGAGGTGGTCAAGAGGCCGGCTCTACGAAGGTCCGGTGTCAGAGCCTCGTCAAGAAATGCCCTGACTTCTCCTCGAAATGTTGTGTAATCGGTCACTCCTGTTCCCTCATCAAGTCCTGGCTTGCCAACGTGTTGTTTGTGGTGATCTCACAGTCCGACGCCGCTGTCCCGCAGCTGTTGACGCAGTATCGATTTTTGAACCTTGCCTGATGCGGTTTTGGGCAGGGCTGCGTAGACCGTAAGGTGCTGCGGCCACTTTTGTTTGGCGAGACCACTCTGCTTCAGCGTTTCCAGAAGCGATTCCAGCGTAATCTCCTGCCCAGTCGCTGTGACCACGCAGGCCGCAACGCCTTCGCCCAGGCGCTCATGTGGGATAGCCACCACAGCGGCCTCAGCGATTTCGTCGGCTTGCAGCAATACCTCTTCAACTTCCCGTGCGGCGATGTTCTCTCCGCCGCGGATGATCAAATCTTTTTTGCGGTCCGTTATAAGCAATGCATCGCCAGCCATTTTTCGCCCAATGTCGCCGGTTCGAAAATACCCGTCTGGATCGTAGGCTTCTTCATTTTGTGCTGGATCACCATAGCCCAGCATCATGGCAGGTCCTTTTGCGAGTATTTCGCCTTCTGTACCCTCGGCCACCTCCTGCCCTTCATGATTCACAATGCGGACATCATAGCTACAGATTCGGCCATCTGTTTGGGCGGCGAGATTCCGATCGCCGGATGATGTGAAGCCAACGGTGACCAGGGGCACCTCCGTGGAGCCATAGACGCGGACTGCCCTGCAGTCTGCAAAGGTGTTCCACGCTGATTCAATCAGAGCCGGTGGGACTGAAGCGCCGCCACAGGCGAATAATCGGAATCCTGGTAAATCCTTGCCTTTGGCACTGCATGTGTCGACCAGTTCGCGTAAAAACGGCGTGGCACTGACGCACACCGTTGCACCGAACTGTTCGATAAGGCTAACGGCCAGATTGACGTCCCACTGCTTCATCAAGAGGGATTTTGTGCGGGTCAAAAAAGGCATTTCCATGCCGTTGACGTAGCCCGTGATATGGGTCACCGGTGAGGGCATCAGCATCAGATCTCGCTCAGTCAGCTCCCAGCCCTGCACGCCGATGTCCAGTGCCGCGGTGAGGGTATTGTGGCTGTGACGAACCTGCTTGGGGTTCCCGGTAGTACCCGACGTGTAGAGAAGAATCTTGGTCGCGTCAGGGTCTGTTGCAACGGGCTCCGCCGGCGCGCCCAGCCCCGATTCGATGACGTCTTCGAAAGCCTCAAACGGCGCCTGCAAATTCGCTGTTGAACCGGTGCAAATGACATGACTCAGGCTCGGGCATTCGGGCCTGAGGGTTTCGATCATGTTGCGGTAATCAAATCCCCTGAGCACTGAGGGGATGAATATAACGCTGCTGTCTGCATGGCGCAGGATAAAGCCTGTCTCTTTCTCCCTGTAAATAGGAACGATGGGATTAATGACCAGGCCCGCAATGGCTGCGGCCATCATGACGATCACAGCTTCTGGCCCATTGGGGAGTTGAAAGCTGAGGGTCTTTCCAGCCGATATGCCCCGAGCGCGCAAGGCCGAAGCCAGCGCTGCGCCCCGTGTCCAGGCCTGGCCGTAGCTAAGGGCTGTGCCGTCATCGAAATAAATCGCTACGTCATCAGGACATTCAATGGCCAGACGCTGTGCCTGTTCGGCAAGGGTGGTGTTTCGATGGCTGATGAATGTCATGTTGCCCTTGATCGATGCTGTCGAATTTTTTGGCTTTTACGAGACAGACTGGGTGACGGTGGTTGGCCTCCGTTGCCGACAGAATATAGCAAGCAGGGCGTAGCAAACAAACAAGATTGTTTGTCTGCCGGATAACTGGCACAGTAATCCGGCTGCCTCCCTACCGGATTGACGGCTCGTGAGATAACGCCGTGAAGAGATGGGGTCGCTTACTGGCGGTATCTGCGGTGCGTTGAATGCCCAGCAATGCGCGCCCATGCAGGGTGCGCTGCCGAATGTCAGAGGGTATAGGCATAACGGTGACCAGACACTGGCAAATGAAGGGGATGACGGACAGTGTTCTCCAGCCTGTGGGATTTGAGACACAATGTCGGTTGGTATGACTGAAGTAAGTGAGGGAGCAATGATTTCCACCACGCCCAAATCAGAAGCTTTGCAGGGTGCACTGCAGGCCTTTATGGACGCACATATATATCCTCGGGAAGAGGAATATAACCGGGCTCTGGCGGCTGCAGACAATCGATTTGCAGCATTACCCGTTATGGATGAACTGAAGTCTCTGGCCCGGTCTGCCGGGTTGTGGAATCTCTTCGTGCCGCCTGAGCACGCCGAGTACAGCGAGCACGGTGGTCTGACATTCCTTGAATATGCGCCCCTCGCTGAGGCGATGGGCCGCGTGATTTGGTCCGCTGAGGTATTCAATTGCAATGCGCCAGACACCGGCAACATGGAAGTCTTCATGAACTTTGGTACGGAGGCCCAGAAATTCCAGTGGCTGACACCGCTGCTCGCCGGGGAGATTCGTTCGTCCTATGCCATGACCGAGCCCCAGGTAGCCTCCAGTGATGCCACCAATGTGCAGTTGAGTATTCGCACGGAGGGGGACGCCTGGGTTTTGAACGGACGTAAATGGTTTATCACGGGTGCCTTGTATGAGCGTTGTAAAATCCTGATCGTTATGGGCAAAAGTGATCCCGATAACGCTAACAGGCATTTGCAGCAGAGCCAGATCCTGGTGCCTAAAGATACCCCGGGGGTTGAGATCATCCGTCCCCTGACGACCCTGGGCTACGACGATGCGCCCCTGGGTCACGCCGAAATTGTCTTCCATGACGTCCGCGTACCCCTGGAGAATGTTCTCGCGGGTGAGGGCAGGGGGTTCGAAATCGCCCAGACGCGTCTTGCCCCGGGCCGGATGCACCACTGCATGCGATTGATTGGTGCCGGCCAAAGAGCGTTGGAGCAGGCCTGTCGGCGGGTCACCCAGCGACAAACCTTCGGCCGGCCCTTGAGCAAGCACCAATCCATCCGCGAAAACATCTCAAAATCGTTTTCTGAAATTGAAATGGCGCGCTTGCTGGTCCAGAAAACATGCTGGACCATCGATACCGAAGGGGTAAAGTCGGCAATACCCATGATTGCAGCGACAAAAACATCGGTTCCGCTCATGATCCAGACGGTCATCGACCGTTGCATGCAGATGCATGGCGCTGGGGGATTGACTGAGGATTGGTCTATGGCGGAAAACTTTAATTATGCCCGCTGGTGTCGGCAGGCCGACGGTCCCGACGAGGTCCACCAGATGGCACTTGGCAAGCAGATTATTGAGCGATTTTCAGGGGATAAGGGGTGAACTGCTTATGACAGATGATGAAAAAATTGCCATGGTGGAGAAGCTGTACGCGCTGTCTGCCGCCGGTGACTTCGACGCCTGTGAAACCATGCTGACGGATGACTTTTTTATTACCGAAGCCGACGATACGCCCATGGCGGGAACGTTTCGGGGCATTAGGGCGTTGCGCGAGCTTTACGCACAGGTATTTGGCATGGTGGAAGTCACTGGTGTCCAGCGCCTGGGCATTACGGTAGGGGGTGATCACGTCGTCACGATAATTTATTTCGAATTTGCCGACGGCCTTGAACCGGCGCATCTATGCGAAATGTTTCGGTTTCGGGATGGTAAGGTTTGCGAAATCAAACCCTATTATTTTGATGCCGCACCCATGCGCGCGGCCCATGAGGCGTTCAAGGCCAAGCACGGCGGCTAGCGGTAACTCGCATGTGAACTGCCCTGTCGTGGGGACGGCTGGCTGGATGGTCGAACCGGGAGTGAAGGAAGCTGCAGATATGCCCGTGAACTTTTTCTAACGATTCATGTGTGGAGAGTGGGATCTTTGGCCGAAGATTGCATCGATTTTATACGTGACGCTGGTCTGCCATGTTGCGTTTGCCTGGCCGGGGCCGGCGTCAGCCCTGACCGCGAGCCCCTGACGTGATGGGAATACGCTGGATCCTCGCGGGGTTGGTGGTGTTGTCCATCCTCGTGACCTCGGGCGCCACGATACTGGTGCAGAGTCGCGGTGACTTTGATCGTAGCAAGCAGGAAGCGGAAGAGCGTTTCGCATTGATTGCGAAGGGCACCTCGCGTCGAGCCATGCAGATGGAGCGTGAGGGAGAGCAAATTGCCCTGGCACTGGCGGTCAACCCCGACATCAGTCATCCACTGGGCGCGCAGGTGGAACACCCCCTTGTTGATGGCATGGCCGCCTTACTACACAAGGGCGATGCGATTTTCTCGGCGTTTATTGGGCATCCCAACGGCGATTATATTGAGGTATCAAATCTGGAGGCCGATGCGGATATTCGGAGCGCCTGGGGTGCCAGATCGGAAGAGC
The DNA here is from genome assembly GCA_022425845.1 of Luminiphilus sp. Classification (GTDB taxonomy): domain Bacteria; phylum Pseudomonadota; class Gammaproteobacteria; order Pseudomonadales; family Halieaceae; genus Luminiphilus. The sequence continues at coordinate 6,565 of JAKMEU010000358.1, forward strand.
GGTGGGTGGTGACAAAAATTTTTGATGGCGCCGAGGGTCGCGTTGAGTTGAGGGAGTTTCTCAATGCGTCCTTCGAACTCCAGCGACTTGAGCAAAAGCCCAGTCGCTATTTCGCTAGCGAGCGTCCCTGGTTTACCGCGGCGAAGCGTCGCGAGGTTCACCGCACCGACCCTTATGAACTGGCTCTGGTGAACCGACCGGCACTGAGTTTTGTCAGCCGAGGTCAAGGCGGTTACGTTGTCGGTGCCATCACGCTGTTGTCCAGTTTGAATCGCAGCCTAAAGCAGGACATTTATCCCGATTCGTACCTGTCTGCCTTTTTTACCGAAGCAGGCGTGCCCCTGGCCCATTTCGGGGGGCGTGACCTGAGTGTATTGGACGGTTCGTTGCTCGATGACCTCCGTGTCAGCGGCCTTCAGTCGCTCATTGAGGAACAATCGGCTTGGGAGAAGCTGCTGCACCAGGATATTGACGGTGAATCCTACTATGTTTATTTCAAGCCGGCCGCGGGGTTTGAGGATTCAGAGCAACTGGGCTTTGTCGCACTGAGCGCCAGCGAGGCTGATGTCCTTGCACGTGCCTGGGCGGGGGTTTGGGAGGGGTTAAAGTGGTCGCTGGGCATTTCTGCCCTCGGTATTCTCGCGGCGCTCTGGTCCGCGAGGAAGTTGGTTAAGCCGATACTGCTTCTCGACAAGCAAACCGCAAAGATTCGCCGTCGGGAGTTTGCCTCCGTCACACCTGTTCGCACCCACGTCTCCGAGTTGGCCACGCTATCCCATTCACTGGTCAACATGGCGGAGAATATTCAGCACTACCAGCTACAGCAAGAGGTTCTCCATGACAGCATAGTTCGCTTGATTGCGGACGCTATTGACCAAAAATCGCCATACACAGCTGGGCATTGTGAACGCGTCCCTGAATTGGGAATCGCTCTTGCGGAGGCCGCTTGCAACAGCGATCTCGCAGCCTTCGAAGGGTTCCAGTTTGCTTCAGAGCAGGAGTGGCGCGAATTCCGGCTCGCGGCGTGGTTGCACGATTGCGGGAAGATTACGACGCCGGAACACATCGTGGATAAGGGCAGTAAGTTGGAGGCCCAGTGTAATCGTATCCACGAAGTGCGAATGCGGTTTGAGGTCATGTTGCGGGATGCTCACATCCGTTATCTGGAGAAGCGGTATGAGGACCCGGATGCCGCCGAGGCTCTGGCAGAACAGCTGGCGCTGGAGAGAGACGAACTGGTTGCCGATTTTGTGTTTGTCGCGGAGTGCAACGTGGGCGGAGAGTTTATGGATCAGCAGCGTTTATCCCGACTGCAAGCCATCGGGCAAAAGACCTGGGTGCGCTATCTCGATAATCGTCTGGGATTATCACCGGCTGAAGAGCTTCATGCCGTGCAGTTTCCCAGCGAGACACCGGCTGTGGAGACGTTGCTCGCGGATCGGCCGGAACATCTTGTTCGGGATGGCTCGTCAGCCACCCGCTACCAGGGGCTGGGATTTACCATGACACCCGGCGAGTTCAAGCAGAACCTGGGGGAGATTTATAATCTCTCTATTCAGCGAGGCACCCTCACCGAGGAGGACCGCTACATTATTAACGAGCATATTATTGCGACGATTAAAATGCTGGAATCGCTGCCCTGGCCAGACGACCTCAGTAGGATTCCTGAATATGCTGGAGGACACCACGAAAAGTTGGATGGAACCGGCTACCCCAGGTCGCTTGACGCTGAGCAACTTTCGGTGCCAGCCAGAATTCTCGCCGTTGCTGACGTAATGGAGGCATTGACAGCCTCCGACCGCCCCTACAAGAA
>JAKMEU010000366.1 GCA_022425845.1 Luminiphilus sp.
AAGGATTCAGTTGTAAGCTGGGCATCGATCATTGAGTGATCGGGATTTTGCTCGGGGGCACTGGTCGCCGGGGGCAACAGGCCGTCATCCTTCATCAGGTAATAAGCTCGCTCATTGGACACCCAGAGGTAATTTTCGCGCCGAAACTCAGTGGCAGACAGCGGTGCGTCCTCATTGCTGTAAATGTGTTTTAGCCACGCTGTGCGTATCTGGGTCGGGGTCAGTTTGGGATGCGATGAGGCCCCGGTAAGTTGCCAATACATGTACTCGATATCGGTGTCATCGTCTGCGCCCCAAACACGGTCCAATCCTGGAAGGTAAAAATTGATGCGACTGCTGTGGCTTACGAAAGCCCCCCAAATCGCGGGCTGATCAAGAGAACCCCAGTCCTCGTCCGTGTAAAACGGCGGCGCCACCCGATCCATTTCAGTAACCAGTCCGGTCCAGTTCCCTATCGACTGACCTAGCCAGAATCCGTGCAACTTGTCGGCATAGGCAGACCGATTTATCTCAATTGGCGTGCTGACGGGTTGAGCCGCGCAGAGCACGGCTGGCAGGCTTAGCACCCATATCAAGGCGTATTGCTTCATTTATCTGTCTCACTCAACGACCACTCTCTCTTCCTATAGTACCGTTGGAGCGGAGCTATTCGGGCGGCGCGTCGGGCGGCGCGGCAATTGAACTGTAGACAGAGGGTGATGTCTCAGCCCTCCCCTGCCGACTTTGCGTCCCAGGGGCGGCTGCAATGGTGACGTCATCGCGTCATACTTCAGCGCCGTTTATCTGTCATCAGGAGCACAGTATGAATCTCGAAGGAAAAATTGCGATCGTCACGGGCGGCGCATCAGGTCTTGGTGAGGCGACCGTTGATGCCTACGTAGCCAAAGGCGTGAAAGTGGCTATTTTTGACATGAATGCCGACCGCGCAGCAGCTGTGATTGAGCGGCATGGCGCCGATCAGGTGATCTTTCACGCCGTCAATGTGTCTGATGAGGACTCCGTTAAAGAAGCGGTGTCTGCGGTGACATCCCATTTTGGCGGTCTCCACATCTGCAACAACTACGCAGGCATCGGCAATGCCAACAAGACCTTTGGCAAAAAGGGGGTATTCCCCATGGATGAGTACATGAAGGTCGTGATGGTGAACCAGGTGGGCACTTTTAACGTGAGTCGCTTCGCCGCGGAAGCAATGGCGAATTGTGAGCCTGTCACCCCAGATGGCGGCCGGGGCGTCATCATCAACACGGCGTCAATTGCCGCTTATGAAGGCCAAATCGGACAACTGGCCTACTCCGCCACGAAGGGCGCTGTCGTCGGCATGACGCTACCCATGGCCCGCGATCTCGTGCCCTATGGCATACGGGTTAACACGATCGTGCCGGGTCTCATCCATACGCCGCTTTTCGACATGCTACCCGAGCCCGCTTACAAGTCACTTGAAAGCAGCGTGCTCTACCCCCAGCGTCTGGGCAAGCCCGAGGAAATAGCACACCTGTCAGTATTCATTGCTGAAAATGATTACCTAAACGGCGAGTGCGTGCGACTGGATGGCGGCATTCGCATGCAGCCGCGCTAAGCGGATTGCGAAGGTCCCTCACCGGCGCTGCCGAGATGGGTTGTCATTGCGTGTATGCAATAGGCGGCGCATGGGGTGAACGCCCCATATAGGGGTCGACTCTGCGCTACGATGGATAATGGATCGATTTTTTTGAGGCCTCGTCACTTGAGTTGGAAACTGCAGTTCCTGTCCATCGCGATGATATCGGGCCTGATGGCGATGCTGGCCTCGCCGGAAGTGACTGCGCAGGAAAGCGAACCGGAAGGGCCGGCGAGCCCATGGTTACTGACCCCGCTGCTCAGTGTTGATCCGAAGCTGGGGACCAACGTGGGCGGCCTGGCCGCCTACCTGCGTCGATTCGATGACGATTCACCGATCTCTATGATGGGTGGTGCCGTCAGCTATTCCAATACTGATTCATTGGTGAGCGGAATGTTTGCTGACCTGTATTGGGGGGCTGACCATCACCGGTTTGTGGGTGGCGCAGCTTACGGGAATATCAAAAATGAGTACGACGATTTTCTGGGTACGGGTCGCACTGTTGAAACTGTGATGACCTGAGATCACTGTTCCTGCGCTATCGATACCGCGTCTGGGGCAATTGGTTTATCGGCGGGCAGTTGATTCGAACCAACTACCAGATTGACTTTCCCCCCAGCCAGGTCGTCATGGATCAACAAGTGGGTTACCTCGGTTTCAACTCAACCGGTGCTGGACTTGTGCTGGAAATGGATGGCCGCAATCACATCCGGACACCTACCGAGGGTAATTACTTTCTCATCGATACGGTCAGCTACCACAGCGGCGAAGCCGGCAGCGGCATTTCTGCTGACGAATCCCAACTGGAAGACCTTCTTCCCGATGACTCCCTGCTGGGTCGAGATGGGGAGTTTGACGTGCTGCGAGCAACCTACAGCCATTACAGCGGGCTGGGCCACTGGTTCACCGAAAACGCCGCACCAGAGGTGGTATTGGCCATCAGAGCATTTGGGCGCTGGACCAACGATGCGCCGCTATCTGGGTTTTCGTCGGTCTCAATGCCCGGTTACACCAGGGGCAATTACCTCGGCGAGAATTACTCAGACATACAATTCGACCTCCGTATGCCCATCGGCAAGCGTTGGGGGGTCGTGCTGTTTGGCGGCATTGGATGTCTTTATGGTGACCCCATAGCGGCCAACGAATCATCATCCGGATGCAGCGAGAACGCCTACCCTGGGGTGGGGGCTGGTGTAAGTTGGTTGATCAAGCCCGAATCTGGGGTGATCCTGCGGGCAGAAGCTGCCAAGGGAACCGGCGATAATTCGGCGCTTTATTTGCGTTTTGGCCACCCTTTCTAGACGAAGGCTTTAAAATATCTTAAATATCTGACATCGGATCGAGTCATTTGACTCGTATGGTGTCTAAGAATCATCTTTTTCAGTCAAAGCGAGTGACCTACGCCCATGATGAGCGCATCCAACCTACGCTGGTTCAGTCTACTTCTGTTGATGGGTTTCTCCAGGGTATGGGCCCTGGCACCCGAAGCCATTCAGGGCGAGACTTTGGGCGAACTGATTGAGGCCCTGCAATCGAGACACTATGAGGGCAGGAACTATGATGACACGCTGTCGGCTGCACATCTCGATGCCTATATCGATACCCTCGACCCGCAAAAAATGTTTTTTACCCGGGAAGACGTGGAGGGTTTCCAGACCTGGCGCAATCAGCTCGACGATCTTGGCAAAGAAGGCGATTTAAGCCCGGCGTTTAGTATTTTCGACCGATATCAAAATAACCTGAAAACCCGGCTTGAACGGGTGGTGAGCAATTTGCCCGACATGGTTCCCCAGTTTGACTACACGCTGGCAGAGTACCTACCCCTCGAGGGTGACGACCTCCTGTGGGCCGAGAACACCGCTGAGTTGGACGATAGGTGGCGGAAGCGCATCAAGAACCAAGCCCTGAGCCTAAAGCTGGCAGAAAAAGCGAGCGATGAGATCGCCCCCACCCTCGTTCGCCGCTACCAAAATCAGCTTAACCGGCTCGATCAGTACAACGAGCGTGATGTGTTTGCGATTTATGCAAACGCGCTCACTGAATTGTACGACCCCCATACCTCCTATTTTTCACCGCGGCGGGCTGAAAATTTCGACATCAACATGAGCCTGTCGTTTGATGGCATCGGCGCCGTGCTGCAGGTCGACGATGAGCACACAAAAGTGGTGCGACTTGTTCCTGCGGGCCCCGCCGACAAGCAGGGTGAACTCAAGCCATCAGATCTGATCATCGGCGTTGGACAGGGTGCTGAGGGACCCATAGAGGACGTCATTGGCTGGCGCCTCGATGAAGTTGTCGATTTGATCAGGGGCCCGCGAGAAACGACCGTGCGCCTGGAAGTCATTCCCGACAAGGGCAAGACCGACCAACGACACGTTGTTGCGATCGAACGCAACAAAGTAAAACTCGAGGAACAGGCTGCCCAGAGTGAGATGCTTGAGCTTGAGGATGCCGATGGTGAAATCCGCAAGATCGGTGTGATAGAAATTCCAGCCTTCTATATTGACTTCGCAGCGCTGCGTCGTGGCGATGAGGATTACAAGTCGACTACCCGGGATGTCAGCCAACTCATAGAGGAACTGCAGTCTAATGGTGCAGAAGCGCTGGTTGTGGATCTGCGAAACAACGGCGGTGGCTCCCTGCAAGAGGCTAATGACCTGACGGGCCTGTTTATCGAGTACGGCCCGACCGTTCAAATTCGAAGTGCTGAGCGTCGCGTTTGGCGCGACGGGAAACGACGGCGCTCGGCCTATTATGAAGGCCCCGTAGCCGTTCTGATCAACCGCCTGAGCGCTTCCGCTTCGGAGATTTTTGCCGGGGCCATACAAGATTATGGTCGGGGGATCGTTCTGGGAGACCGCTCCTTTGGCAAAGGAACGGTGCAGACGCTTTTGAGCATGCCCGAAGGGCAGCTCAAGGTGACAGAAAGCAAGTTCTACCGTATTTCAGGCGATTCCACACAGCATCGCGGTGTCGTTCCTGACATAGACTTTCCCTCTCTTTTTGACGCCGATGAAATAGGTGAAAGCGCGCTGGATAATGCTTTGGACTGGGACCAGATATCTCCCGTTCGGCATCGCGAATACAGCATGTTCTCGTCGCTATTGCCCGCACTGGAGCTGAGGCACCAGACCCGTGCCACAAGTGACCCTGATTTCGTTTATTTGACTGACCAGGTTGCCATGGCGTCGGAGACCCGCGGCCTGACTGAATTACCCCTCAACGAGGCGGAGCGTATTGCGCTGCGGGACTCTCAGGAGCGCCGTGCACTCGCAATAGAGAACAAGCGGCGCGTGGCCCAGGGCCTCGAGCCGCTTGAAAGCCTGAGAGATGAGGAGGACATGGTGGCGCTGGACAGCGCATCGGGAGAAACTGGCGAGCCGCCTGAAGGTGGCGACGTTCCGGCGGGTGATGTCACACTGGCAGAAAGCGCTGAGGATGATCCGGATGAGGCTGACGTGCTATTGATCGAGGCAGGCCGAATATTGGCTGACGCGCTGGCACTCACGGGCAACGCAGCACCTCAGACCGTTACCGCCCAGCGCTAATCCTGGCTTCACCCCCCATAAAGGCCTGCAGCGCAGCGGGAATCGCGACGCTGCCATCCTCCTGCTGATAATTTTCCAGAATCGCAACAAGGGTTCTGCCAACAGCGAGTCCTGAGCCGTTCAGGGTATGGAGGGGTTCGGGTTTCCCGGTGCCTGGATTGCGCCATCTCGCCTGCATTCTGCGCGCCTGATAGGCGCCAAAATTCGAGCAGCTTGAAATCTCTCGATACGCTTGCTGGCCGGGAAGCCAAACTTCCAAATCGTAGGTCAGTTTTGATGAGAAGCCCAGATCGCCGCCGCATAGCACGACCTTTCGGTAGGGTAATTCAAGCCGTTTGAGAATATGCTCGGCATGGCCGGTCAAGGACTCAAGGGCAGCCTCCGACTGGCTCGGGCGCACGAATTGCACCAACTCAACCTTCTCAAACTGATGCTGGCGGATAAGACCTCGGGTGTCCCTGCCGTAGCTGCCAGCTTCACTGCGAAAACAGGGCGTGTGGGCGACGTAACGCAACCCGTCCGCTCCCAGTTCCCCATCTTCGAAAATACGATCCCTGGCAAAATTGGTCACCGGCACCTCAGCAGTCGGTATCAGGTAGTAGCCCTGCTCGCCGCCAATTTTGAAAAGATCGTCTTCAAACTTCGGTAAGTTGCCTGTCCCCAAAAGGGACTCCCTGTTGACCATGTAAGGCACATAGACCTCGGTATAACCATGATGCCCGGTGTGCTCATTCAACATGAACTGAATCAGCGCCCGGTGCAGGCGGGCCGTTTGGCCCTGCATCACGGTAAAACGGCTACCGGTAATTTTTCCTGCCATTGCAGCGTCCAACTGCCCCAGTGACTCACCGATATCCGCGTGATCTTTGGGTGTAAAGTCGAACTCCCTGGGCACGCCCCAGCGCAGCACTTCAATGTTGTCATCCTCGGAGTCGCCATCGGGCACCGCCTCATCGGGCACATTCGGCGTCTCAAGTAACAGGGTCTCAAGTGCCTCCTGAGCCTGCCTCGCCGCGGCTGTCGCCTCATCAATATCGTGGGCAATGCGTTCCAGGATGGTCGCGACTTCTGCCTTGGCCTCATCGACACTCAGTCCGGAGCTGACTAATTCCCCTATTTTTTTCGAGGCTGCTTTGCGTTCGGCCAGTAAGCTCTGTGACCGCACATCCGCGTTTTTCCGACGTGCATCAAGGGCTAAAAAGTCATCCACAGGAAAACTGTGGCGTTTTCGCTCCAGTGCTTTGGCTATGGCGGCGGGATCTTCCCGCACGGATTTAATATCGAGCATGGTGTCTCCTGCTACAAGAC